>VXRD01000001.1 GCA_009838845.1 Gemmatimonadota bacterium
AGTTGACAGAGAAACAACCGGGTGAAACCATCAAATTTCAGATTTTTGCGCCTGATGCTGCAGGGCAAAAGAGTCACGGTTATGTCGTTGAACTGGCTTTGCCGGGCAAAGCGTTTGACAGTTATATCGGCGATATCAACGGAATTGGATGGACTGAAAAAAATATGCGCCTTGCTCGTGCCAGGTCGGGCAATCCGACCTTAGCTATGCTATCTCTCGCCACGGTAACGATTCCGGCGAACGGGTACTTAGGCCAGATTACACTGAACGTGGCACATCCGCTAACTTCAGATATTGTTCTCATTATTCAAGCAGCGGCATGGGCAAACGGGGATGGGATTCAAGATATGGATGCGTCCAGCGCAGCGATATCCTTTATGGAAATTCCCCCTTTTCCCGGTGATTTTGACGGTAACGAGATTGTCAACATGACCGACTTTTTATTTTTTGTTGCTGCGTTTAATACCCGGTCAGGAGATGCCAAATACAATGTGCTGGCAGATATGAATCTCAACGGGACCGTTGATATGTTTGACTTTTTACTCTTTGTCGCTGCGTTTGGTGGTTCATAGACTATGAACTCGATATAATATTACTTATTTTTTAATAAGTAAAACATCTCCCTCTTATCGAATCCCAAAGGTCGTTTTTTTCCTCACCTGCACGCCGCTTACCAGATCTTCTACGGTTACCTGCACCTCATGGTCGCCTTTCCCCGCTCCGTCGAGATTTAGTTCCACATAAGAGAGACCGTCTGTGGTATTTCCGGTCTGGTCATAGGTTACGCTCACGCCCTGTTCCCCTTCCTCTTTTCCCAGCAGACGACCCAGTCCGGCGAGGACTCGGGCGCCCCGGCTCTTCTGATCTTTGGATTGGATGTCATAGGTCACGCGGTAATGCGTTTGTCCAAATTCATCTCTGCTCAGGTGATAGATTTCAAAATAGAGAAAGGCCGGATGTTTTTCCGGGAATGCCCATACCGACATGGGCATTATGTTCAATCCCTGTTTGACAAAAACACCTTCTGATGGTGTCTCATCTGAGATTGACCAGGCCAACTCGATGTCGCTCAAGTTCAAGTCGGCTCTGGAATAGTCTTCCAATATTATCTGTTGTTGGTAAATCTGAAACCGCCGCGTTTCCGCCTCCCGGACCCGCAGGCCGAGTTCATAGGTTCCCGGCGGTGCTTCTATGGCGGCTATATCCAGTACCAGATTTTGCCATCCCCGCGATGTATCGACTGAGGTTTGTAAAAAGGTTTCATCGAGGAAAAATTTCCGCTCGTCCCGGTAGGTTTGATCTACTACGGGATCTGTTAGTGCGGCACTGCGCATGACCCATGTGCCCTCCTGTTTTTTGAGCAGCGAATCCGGTGGAATGCCGCTGTAGATTTCCAGGCGCGTACTGCCGTTTTTTCCCTTAAAGCTGGCCGTGCGGTACCAGAAATCCAGGGGCTGAGCACCCCGGGCAAAGTCGTGAAAGTCGGGTATCCGTCCGGCCATTTTGTTTACGACCAGTTCTGGAGAATGGAAAAGAAAATCCGTGAGGTCCCGCACCTCGACATAGCGCTCTTTTAATTCGTTGGGTACATGCGTGGGTACGGGCGCGAACTCGAAATTGCCCTGAAAGTATTCGTCGGTAAATGTGACCTCCAGGCCCTCAGCGACCATGGTATATACCCAGGACTCCCAGGGTACAATGCTGGCGTCTTCGCGGTTGGTTACGGGCATAAACAGGCCCATCGCCTGTTCGACAAACCGCTCCCGGCGCACCCGCGACGGCGAAAAGCTCAAATCGCCCGTGTTCACATCGCCCAGTGCGGCCAGGGTTTGTTCTTGATCCACAATTCGGTTCACCTGGTCGCCCTCACCCGCGTCTGCAGCCTGCACCCGTTCCGACAATTCGGTGCGCTCGTCATCCAGGGCGTCTTCCAGCAAAAATATGAGTTGGATCTCGTCCGAGGTTAAGCCCAGGTCCTGGGGATCGGGTGCTTTGACGCTGAAAGCGCGGTTGCTCCGAACGGGATATACCGGTCCTGTGAAAAATTCGCCCACGGCGTCCGGTCCGTAGAGATCTACGGCCATTCGCTCTTTGATGCGCTGTGCTTTAGCTGGCATGTCGGCATTTAGACGGTCGGATGTTGAGCGATAATCGGGTTCGCCGTAGCGGATGTACACTTCGCCTCGGCGATCCCAGGGATATATCGCTTTTGAAAAGTGCGTGCGCGCGTGCCAGATCCGGCGGTAGTGCTCAGCCTGGCGCAAGAATCCACCGGATACGCGCGATAGGTCGTGCCGAATCCAGAAGCGGCGCAGAAAGGCTTCGCGCTCTATAGCCGATGTGACTCTGGCATAGGATTCCAGTTCGGGTATGGAGGCCAGAAGGGAGATGTCCCGGTAGAGTGCCGCCTCTGCGGCATCGAGAAGGGTGATGTAGTTGCGAAAGATGCGTACGGCCCGTTCGCCATCGCCTTCATGGAGAAAGACCTGGGCTATCAGGGGCAAAAAACGGCGCGTTTCGACTGTATTGCTCAAATAGACCAGCAGGTCTCGCAACTCGGCAAAGCGTCCGTTCATGGCGTAAATTACGCCCAACTGATAGGCGACATCCAGGTCTTCGGGGGCCTGTCGCACACTGCGCTCGTACAGGTTGATTACCCGGCCCCACTCATCCTTTTTTTCATGGTGTTTCGCCATGATTTTGCAGGCTGCGACATCCGTCGAGTCGCGCTCAAGTGCCCGTTCGGATGCCCGTTTCAAAGACCGATCCTCTTGCAGGAGTCGCACGAGGTCGAGGTGATAGCGTATTTTTTGCGATTCGGGGGCGAGAGCGATGGCTTTTTCAAAATGCGTTTTGGCTCCGTGGATATCTTCCTTCTGGTAGAGCGCGATCTGCCCCAGTCCGTCGTGCGCTTCTGCGAGATCTGGATTTAAGTTCAGTGCCTTTTCAAATGCCTGCCTGGCTTTTTTCCATTGCTTTTTTCGCTCGCGGGATTCCAGATATGCCGTGCCCAGGCGGGCGTAGCCTTCGGCCAATTCCGGGTCCAGGTGTACAGCTTCCTGCAACAGGTCTATTGCGTGTCGCGCACTGTCCATCTCAATCCGCACATCAGCAGCCAGTATCAGAGAATCCGACCGGGTCATCAGGGTTATGAAGGGCTGTTCTGCCTTTGCCCCGCTTGCAATCAGGACGAGGTATATGGGAATCAGTCGAATTGCAAAAAACCGAACGCATTTTTTCATGGTGTCCTCACTCGATCTCGTCGGGTGTTTCCAATTTAAAGGTCGCTGCTTTGGTCACTTTTTGCCCGTCTCTGCGGTCCATTGCAGCGACCTCAATGACGTATTCTCCCGGCTCGGAACCAGATAGGTCAAGTGCCAGATAGTTGACCACGTTGTCGGCATCGCCTGTCTGGTCATAAGAAATCGCAATTTGTTCTTCGTTCTGGTCTATGCCCACCAGTTTTCCCAGGCCACTGAGTACTTTTGCGCCAAACGACTGACCGGAACGCGGCTTTAAGCGGTAGGATATCTGGTAGTCCGTCTGTCCGAATGCATCCTGGCTCAGTCCGTAAATTTCGTAGTAAAGATAGACCAGATGCCGCTGTGTATAATGCCGCGTGGCCAGCGGGATGACTTCCAAATTTTGTTTGACGAAATGTCCTTTTCCGGTGGTCTGTTCAATTGACGCCGCCATTTCGATATCGCTTAGCCTGAGTTTGCCGTGCCGATAAGACGGGACCCGCAAGGGCATGCCATAGACCTGCGTGCGTCCAGACCGCTCTTCGATGGCTTGCACGGCGAGGTAGTACGATCCAGGTTTTACATCGAGTGCGATTACATCGGGAATGATCCCGGTTTTTCCATCTACCCGAAATACGGCGCGGTTTGCCACCTTGAATACCGGGTCGCCTTTTGCATTGTAGAGAACGGCTCCCCGGTTTATCCGAACATCCCCTTCCTCTCGCGTCAATGCGGAGGCGGGAAATCCGTAGTAGATTTCCACGCGCGTGCTGTCGCCCAGTCCTCGAAATGTGGCGGGATAGGCCGCGTAATACAGGGGTTCGGCGAGAAATGCCGGTACATAGATTTCTCTGGGAGCCTGACTTATAATTTGTTCGGGGATGAGAGGTCCCCACAGGTGGCGCATTTTGGTCGCCATTTCCGCAGGCAATACGGCGTAATCAAAAACGCCATCGGGCGCGCCGGGCATCTGACGAAATACGATTTCCACGCCTTCTCCCAATCCGGGATAGATCCAGTATTCCCACGCCCGGCGATCCTGGATTGGGAAGATGGGTCGTCCCAGGAATGCACCCAGTCCCCCCACGGCCATCGCGGATTCGGCTCGTTTTCGGATCTGTTCGCTTTTCTGATTTCGCTCGGATGATCGGTTGTACAGCCGCTGGAATTGCCTTTCCAGTTGGCGTTGTGCCCGTTCTGCGCCAGTTCCGCGGTGGGTCACATTGGCACTGTCGCTATCAGCGGCGTAGTCCGATAGCAGTATTTCGGCTGCCCAATCTACGCGGTCTAATAGCCTCTGCTTGACAGCCCAGTCTTCGGGATGGGATTCGCGCAGCCGATCCCCGGACGCGCTTTTGTGGGATGGCGTGCCGTAGCGCACATAGATTTCGCCCCGTCGATCCCACGGAAAAACCGCCGATCCGAAATGCTCCCGCGCATAAGCTACCCGGCGGAAGTGTTCGACCCGCCGCTCGTTGACGTCTGTAATGGGTGTGGGGTCTCGGCGTTTCCAGAATTGCTGCAGAAGTACTTGTCTGTCCTTTGCCTGCTTAAGTGCCTCTGTTTCCCTTTCTGAGACAAACAGAGAAATATCTTCATAAGGCATCCGCTCTCTGGTGCTCAGGCCAGCCAGATAGGTTTCGAAGAGGGTTTCGGCTTTTTCGTAATTTTTTCGTGCCAGATAGACTTCGGCGAGTTCCAGCATGTATTGCCGCTGGTTTGTGCCCTGAGTCTGCATGAGCCGCGATAGGGTGCGGGCGGCCTGATCCGTGCGCGATAGGGTGCGGTAGAGTTGTCCCAGTCGCCACATGGCGTCTTTGTGTGCGGGATTGACGGCCAGTTGTTTTTCGTAATATTCTATTGCGC
The DNA here is from genome assembly GCA_009838845.1 of Gemmatimonadota bacterium. NCBI lineage: Bacteria > Pseudomonadati > Gemmatimonadota > Gemmatimonadota bacterium. Next base: position 5,109 of record VXRD01000001.1, read on the forward strand.
CTTCTTTTTTTAGTAGATCGTATTCATACATAAAGCCCAGGCGGTAATACGCATCTGGATGGTCTGGGTCCATCTCGACCACCTGTTCGAAAGCTCTGATGGCATCGCGATTCATGAGATTCAGATGCGTCAGGCCGATGTGGTATTGGGCTTCTACATAGTCGGGCTTTTCGGCCAGGGCGCGGCAAAAATAATCAATGGCACGCACCCACTGGCCTTTCTCACGGGCATAGACCAGGCCCATGCCAAAGTAGGCTTCGGGCATTTTTCGCTGGTATTTTTCCGCATTTCGAAAGGCTTTTCGGGCTTTGCCAATCTGATCCTGGGTCAGATACACATGCCCCAATCCACAGTGGGTTGGGGCATGTTTTTTGTTTGCTTGTAGAGATTGCTCAAACAAAATTTTTGCGCGGTCTATTTCTCCTGCTTTGAGTGCCTGATTACCCAGGAGATAGAGAGAATCCGCAGCAGAAGGATCCGCCATGACTGATGCAACAGTCCAGAATATCCCAAAATTCAGGGCGAGTGCAATGCGCCCGATATGCCAGCCTATTTTCGACATGCCCAATCGCCTGTGTATCTACTTTGCTAAAGGTCCCGTGGGCGCTTCTTTGCTGTAGAGCGCGCTTCCCCGCTCGTAGGATACCGCTACCTGTCTGTTTTCTACCTGTAATCGGGGTACATTATTTGTGCCCACATCTCGGTCCGGTCCTCTCATTACGGCGAGTTGTGCATCGGTCATGCCCGCTATCAGGTCGCCCCATCGGCTTTCTGGATGCACCATGTCGCCTCCGCTGCGGTGGAAGTTCTGGGATGTATATTTGATCAGGATGCCCCGTCTCGAGATGGGGTTCTTCCAGGCGAGAGCACCGTGGGTCGTCGCCCCATCCCCAAAAAAGAGCACGTCGCCCGCCTTCATCACTGGCTGCACCACAAGCCCCATATCATCGTCGCAGGTGCGGATGCCCGGCGGCATGGGATAAAACGCTTTGTGGCTGCCCGGTACGCAGGCGAATCCGCCCAGACCGGGTTCCACGTCTCGCAGCTGCCAGGCCACGGTTACTGCTTGATCGTAACTGCGCCCGTTTTGAAACACATAGCCCATCGGTGGATAGAGGGGTTCGTTGTTGCTGTGGAGCGAGTGTCCGCTACCGCCCAGGACTGAGCAGAATGCCGTGGCGCCTCCGCACCGCCCCCCGCTGGCGCCCATCCAGTTCAAGCGATGCTCGACCACTGGGTGTGCAATCATTCGCCGGAATGGGTCGCTATACGGTTCTGGCAATTCGAGCAATCCAGAGAGGAGTGGTCGCCCTGTGCCAGCCAGGCTTTTTGAGCCTCGGGCGAGTTCTTCGCCTACTACGATGCGGTCCTCAAATTTGTCGATGGTCTCGTTGGCCGCTGCCAGCCATTCTTCGTCCATTACGCCGCGGAGTACCAGATATCCGTTCAAGTCCCAGAAATAGAATTCTTTGTAATCAATCCCCGAGTCCGGGTCCAGTTTGTAGATCGATGGATGAAATACCTCGCGCGATTCGTCCATCTTTACCGTCTTTCCATCCGTGACAATGGTCGGCGCAGGTGTCGTCGATTTGTAACCGGGCTTGTAAAGCGATGCGCGCTGTTCTTCACTTAAAGCGTCGTGCCATTCCGGGTGCGGTTCTTCCTCTGCCTGTGGGCCTGTTCCTGCAGATCGGATCACGCCCCTGCCCACGTATTCATAAGATAGCAGTCGCTGCTGCCCGTCTCCCTGCCAGGGGCGCATTCCCTGTAATGAGGATAGTGCTACTATCAGGAGATCTCCTGCCTTTAGCACGGGCTGGTATGTCAGGCCCATGTCGTCTTCGCCCGTGGTTATGTCTTCTGGCGATGCCACATTGCTTTTGTGCGAGCAGGGGAGCAGTACGAAACCGCCATCTCCTTCGTTTACGTCTTCCAGTGCCCAGATTACGCGCACGCCTTCGCAATAACGCCGGTCGTTCTGGTGGTAATACGCAATGCCCGGCATTCTCGGTTCGTTGCCGCCTGTTAGTGGTGCTGTGGTGTCGCAGGTTGCATCGCACAAGATTTCAGGCTCGCGGTCCAGGCGGAAGCCGATTCCTACAATTTGATTGAGATACCACACCAGGTGCGGATGGACGAGCAGTTCCCGGAATGGTTCTTTCAATTCGCCTTCCCATCCCAGCATGCCCGATAGTTGATCGGCTTTGTCAATGGTCTGGTTCAGTTGCACGACTTCGCCGCGGTTCAATACGCCCGGTACATGAAGGTAGCCAGCTATATCAAAACAGTAATTTTCTTCGTTGCTCATGAGTTCTTGATCCATTTCAAACCTCCCCCAGGTTGGAAATAAGGATTATTGACAAGGCTGAGAAGCCAATCATTAATTAATCTAAAACATGTGTTAAATTATATTAAAAAACAAGAGAAATACAGTCTAATCTGGCACTTCGACGACGTAAATCTGGCTGCTACCGGTTTGATCCGATGTGTAGATGACCCGTTTTCCATCGGGGCTAAATGATGGATGTGGGTGAGACCACTGGGGTCCATAGGTATCGGCCTGGACTTTGTCGTCGTCTGCGGGCACTGTTTCGGCCCACTGCGTTCCCCCATTGGAACTGCGGGGATAACACAGGGTTTTGTGTTCACCTGTTTCTGGATCGATCAGTTGCAGCCCGATGTCTGGACATGTGGTGTCGCATACAATGCGCGATCCATCTGGGCTGGGCGATGGATGCCAGGTGTTGAATTCGGCGATTTTTCGATCTTTTTCTTCGCCCACCCGAATGCCCCGCAACGCGTATGGCCAGTGTACGAAGATGACTTCGTCGGTGTGCCCCAGGAATGTTTCGTGGGTAATCCACACGGTCTTGTCGTGTTTGAATAGGGGGCGTTCGTTGCTCCCATCGATTCGCACTTCCCACATTCGCTGATTGATATCGCTGGAATACAGGATGAGGTCCGGATCAGTCGGGCAGACCTGCACATGGCCCACGGCGCGAGGGGGTTCGCGGACGATCCGGTGTCCCGATCCGTCTGTGTTCACCGCTACGACTGCCGAATGCCCGTTGTGTTGCATGGGCGTTACCAGCCGTTCTCCGTCTGCCGAGAGGCTGCATCCACCCACGCGGCTTTCGCCAAAATCGGCCAGGATGGATTCTTCCAGTGTCTCGATATTCACGGCTCGAACCTGTCCGCCTGTGTTGTAAAATACCCGGTGTCCGTCTTTGGCCGGGCAGGCGGCAAATCCACCGAATCCCTCCACGTCGGTCAATTGCGTCATTTCCCCGCTGTTCTCATCCATTTTGAAGAGGTTGGGGTGTCCAGAGCGATATGAGGTGAATACAATGGTTTTTCCATCCGGCATCCAGGATGGATTTGAAAAGTACAGGTTGTGGCTGACTGCGGGATGGTCCGTCATTTGTCGGATCGCCGCGCCCGTTTTTTTGTCTTTTAATGCTTTTGCTTCCGAAGAATACGTCTGTCCTTTTGCCATGTCTGATGCCTCCGTTGGTCATCGCTTTGGGAAGAATACATCCACACACGCTTCCACATCAAATGGGTCACATCCATAATTCCGTTTAAATTTTTCGAGGTGTTCTATTTCGTGTATTGTCGGTTCTTTCAATGGCAGATTGACCGGTTTTCGCCCTATGCGTCCGGATTCTTCTACTGCGACCTGGACCTCGATGTCCCGTCGCGCTCTTTGCGCGTCATAGCGCGTGGGCAGGTCTTCCCGGACTGCTCGCGCAATGCTGTCCATTTCTTCTACGATCGCCAGTCTTCCCGGCGATGTTTTGTATTGGGGCCATGGATTTTTCCACTCCAGCGGGGGATCGGTTTCGATTACCATTCGTTCCAGTACCTGTACCCCGTCTTTTTCTCGGGTTTCCGTGTGGATGGGATAGGCGGTGGCTCGTCCTCCGCTCAATCGCTGTGTTTGTGTGGTTATATGTATTTCATTTTCTACAATTGTTCCGGTTGTGCCATCCACCTGGAATAATGTCTGGCTTTTTCGCCCGAGCGCCCGACCGTGATACATCGAGGAGTAGGACATTATCGCCAGTGCGCCGTTCTCAAACTCGACGAGGTCCATTGTCCAGTGTTCGGTGGTAAATTGCCGAATTTCACTCACATTCACGCGTGGGATTGGCGAATCCATCACCAATCCCGTTACTCGAATGGGCGCCGCATCGCCTACCATCATCCGCACGCTGCTGACGATGTGATAGCCGCCGGTTTGAAATAGGGCAAAGACCCGAAGTACGTCTCCAATGGCTCCGGCGTTGATGGCTTGTCGTTTGATCAGGTGAAGGGGATCCCGGCAATATTGCTCTGCTATTTCGAGTTTTACGCCGTTGCGTGCCACCGCGTTGATCAATACATCTGCGGTTTGCAGGGTGGGGGAAATGGGGGTTTCTACGATCAGGTTTACGCCGTGTTCAGCCAGATATGCACCGATGGCGTGGTGTGAGTCGGCCGGTGTGCTTATTGCCGCGATGTCCAATTTTTCATGTGCGACCAGGTCCTGTACCCGCGAATAAGCGGGTACGCCGTGTTCGGCGCCTATTTTTCGCGCTTTTTCTCCATCTACATCGCATATCGCGGTGAGTTCGAATACATCCGACATCAATAAAATCGCAGGGAGTCGCGCCCCCAGCCCACGGCCACCGCATCCCACGAGGGCGATTCTCAATTTTTCTTTTGCGGCCATGGCGGTCCTTTCTCATCGGATTGAAGGGTTTGTGTGTAAATGGACCTACGGCGGTCGCCGCGGCGGTATTGGTTGGATAATTTTTCTCTGTTCGGGGGTCAATCGCGCCAGTAATCCGTCCGATGGGACGTAGTGAAACCGCGTGCGGAGGAACCGTGGGGAATACCGATAGACCACGGTGCGGCGATACCCTTTGTTCGTGCGTTCGGCTGATCCATGTGCGACCGAATCTGTGAAAAATAACGCGTCGCCCGCTTTCATGTACATTTCTTTCATACCTGCGGCAGTTCCAGCGGGTTCTGTGCCAGAACTCACCACGCCCTTGTCATCTACAAGCAATTTGGGATGTATTTCTGTGCTTTTATGGCTGCCGGGTACGAGGACTGTTGGTCCATCTCCCGGTTCTATATCCGTCAATGCAATCAGTACGTTGATCTGACCCACCATCCACGCGCCTGTGTTGTGTTGCCGAAAGGTGAAATAGCACCGGGGCGCGTGACCGCCACTGTGGATATAGATAAATCCGCCGGGTCCGCGTATGGTTAAAAAATTCTCGTGGATCGAGATGCCGTTTACTTCGTCGTTGATGTAGCGTTTGGCCAGGTCAATCCACGATGGATGATCGATTAATCGCTCGAATACCGCGCCAGCTTCGATGATGTTCTGAAAGTTCAATCCGTCTTTTTCGCGGTAGGTATGCGTTTCCACATGGCCGATCCACGCACCCGAATCGTCATTCGCACCCCGACGCCTTTTGCCATGCACGTATTCCCAATGGTCATCTACCCATTGGTTCATTTCGCACACATCCTTTTCCGACACCGCGTTTTTTAGATGCAGATAACCCTGTAAGTCGAATAAATAATCCTGTAATTGCTGGTCAGAATTATCCATAAGCACCTTTCTCATGCCGTCCCAATAACCGCTGCATTCGCGGGTCGGTTCCTGTCCAGACGTATTCGGGCATGCGATAGTCGATGAATGGATATAATCGCTGTGCGATGATGCGCTGGCTGTACACGACGGAGCCTACATAGCGCACCTGATCGGATTTGTTTTGCGATCCCCGATGCCACACTTGATTGTGGAACATGCACAGATCACCCGGGTCGGCAATCAGGGATACGGGACCCTGGTCGTCAAACTCGGGGGCTTCCGTTTTGTCCGGTCGCCTGCCCGCGTAATGGCTGCCGGGGACTACTTCTGTGACGCCGTATTCGATGGCGTCGGCCCGGCTCAGAGGGAATAATACGTTTAACACAAAACAGGGCAATGGGATTTTTTTGTTGTGCCGGGGGATATTGTCTGGTAATGGGAAAATTATGCGGTCATCCAGATGCCATCCTCCGCCCTGACCGGGTTCATATCGCAGGGCATTTTGCGACATCATGTGGCAATCGTCACCCAGGATCGCTTCTGATAGGCTCACAAATGGCTCCCGCGCGATCAGGTCCCGGAAGTTGATGTCATATTCATACATCCGCATCATACTGATGCCCCGAATATGGTCTCCTTCGGCTTCGTGCATTTTCGGGTCCTGATATTTTCGCTCCATTACTTCCCGCAATGCCAGTACTTCTTTTTCGTTTAATACGCCTTTTAAGAACAAATACCCGTCCCGCTGAAATTGCACGACGAGGTCCCGGGTTTTGTCTGCGTCATAAGGTTTGGCGTTTTTGTCGATTATGCTGTTTGTGGTGTACATTGTTATCTCACTATTTCATTAATCCCAATATATCCTCATACACGGCAAGGCCTCCAAAATAGGTAAAGGCGAGGCCCGAGATTATATTGAGCGCGACGAGGAACCAGCCCATTTGCAATGGGGGTGGGACGTATTTGCGGTCGATATAGATCATCGCAAAGCACCAGGGTCCAGCGAGAAGTACCCCGGTGATGTGCAGGGGGATTGTCATAATTGAAATTGGGTTCCAGCCTACGCCATTCGGGTCCTGGGTGGCTGTCCACCAGGCGTATAGTACCAGCGCGCCACCCGCAATAGCGGTGTATCCCAGTGTCCATTTTCGCACGTCGTTCAATGATAGGTTGCGCCATTTGGGGGTTATTGCGCGTATGCTTTCATGCGCGGTGCGGACGTATAATTCATAAGCGCCGTACACGGTGCCAAAAATTGCGAAGAATACGCCGAGTTTGTACAGTCCCGCGAGGAATGTCTTGACGCCTGCGCTTTCGTGCAATGCGGTTAAAAATACGACCTGGTGATTGTAGAGGTCCATGCCGGATGGTACGATTTCTCGCGGATGCAACAGGGCTGCACCCAGTATCAAAAAGGCTGCTGTGAATAATAATACGCTGGCAAATGATACGAGTGTATCGACCAGCGGTGCTTTTAACCACGCTTTGCCCAATTCGAGATTTTCCTGAGTTTCCAGGATTGTTTCCTTCTCATTGCTGCGACGACCGATCATTCCCCACACCTTTTCGCGCAGCATGCCCACATATCCCACATAGTCCTGTACCCCGCCGCCGATTACGCCCATATACGCGACCATTTCGACAATCAATGTTCGGTCTGTAAATAGCGGATTGCGCGATACCCATTCTGGATATACCGGGAATGTGGGTACTACTGCGCCCATTAGCGCGGCAACCCAATCGGGGTTTGCCGCTACTGTCGCGATTAACATGACGAGCAACATCAATCCCACGAGTGAGGTTTGCGCTTTTTCCAACAAGCCATAGCTCTGTTTCAGAGTTAATGCTATCAAAAATGCGATAAATATCAGGGCGATCAAATGCGGATACTGCGCCGGGTCGTCAAATAATATCCAGGACGAGATTGTGCCGAGCATGATGGGTAAGCTGGATAGATAAAATGGAAAACTCACGACCATTACTACGCCTACAACCGCCGGGAATAATCCCCTCGGTCCGGGTAATTGCGCCCAGCGCTCCATGGGGTGCTCGCCAGTTAGTGTCATATATCGCGCTGCGGAGTACACTTGAACGACTTTTGTGATGCAAAACAGGCTGAATGCCCAGAACATCGCATAGCCAAAGATTGCCCCGCTGCGCGATGCCCATACGGTTTCTCCACTGCCGATAGTTACCGATGCGATAATTGCGCCTGGCCCGAAGAATTTTAAGAAGTCGCCGATTTTCCGCGAGCGCAATGCTGACGCCAGTTCCGGAAATTCCAATTTTTTTGTTTCTGCCATGATTTCTCCTATCGAGAAACCCCAGTCCAACCGATCTTACGGAGGACTGGGGATTGGAGTGCTATTTTACAGCTATTGGATTTCCCGGAGAACCCGTTCCGCCTTTCAGACGCAATGGCGAAAATACAAATGCAAATTCATATACCTGATCTTTTGCCAGTTCTTCCAGGTCCAGGTTTTCTAATATGTAAATTCCATTCTGGGCGATGAGCAGTTGATGTACGGGAAAAGCCTGTGTGGCATCCTCGCCTGGTACGACTTCCAGGCCCCACGTATCACCTGCGACCATTACAATTTTTTTATTTACGAGCCACTGGCCCACAGCCATTCCAATACCCGGCTGGCCTTTATTGAATGTTTCGTTGTCTTTCATCCACAGGGTGCCGTGTCCCGTGCGGAAGATCACTACATCGCCTTCTCCCACGGATACATTTTGTTTTTTGAGCGCTTCCTCGGTATCGGCTACTGTGATCACGTATCCGACTTCTAATCGCTCGACATCTTTGTATCCCGCCACGTCTATCAGTACACCGCGCGTGAAAAATGACCCTGCCTTTTCTACACCCAATTTTTCCAGGCCATAAGGTTTGCTAAAGTTTGAGCTTTTGAAGCCATTGTAATACACATCCTCGTTTCCCACCCGCGTGCCAATATGCCCCAATCCATCGAATTGTGTACCGATTTGACCGATTTCACCACTGAACATTTCATCGTACCACACGAGTTTGTTTTCTCCGAGCGGTCCACCACTTGGGTTGCCCACGATTGTTAGACTGTAATGCCGGGATCCAAATAGCGGTATTCCGTGTTCATATACTTTTCCCAATTGGTAGATTTTGCCGGTTTTGATCAATTTGGTCGCTTCTATCACTTTGGCAGGTGTCAGCCGGTTCGCGGCACCCCGTTCATCTTCGGGACCCCACTCCGATGTCGATTGCTGGGCATGTACTGGCACCAGTATCAGGTGGACCAGTAGTGTTATAAATAGTATGCGTTTCACGGTTTCCCTCCTTTGAAAAGATACAGATTCACGATTAAGCCTTCTCATATAGCGCGATACTCACCTGTGTGCCGGGGAATAGTGCAGATGGATACACCCACATTTCGTCTTCCCGAATGTACACCCGTTCATCCCCCGAGCGAATGTGTAAACGCCCGCTGTTTTCCTGGCAAATTTGTTTGACAATGTATAGACCCAGTCCCCGCGTATTGCCCCGCGAGACGGTTTTTTGTATCGCCATTTTTATTGCCTGTCCGTGCGACCAGTGCGCTGTATCGTGTCCCGTTGACAGGCTCTCGCGAATGCCAATGCCCAGGTCGCATACGCCGATGATCGCAAATTTTCTGTTCAATCTGTGATTGGTATAGCGCTGTGCGACTACAAACCCTTTATCTCCGCTGTGGTCCAGGATATTGTGACACAATTCGGCTACGACATTTTTGAATCCCGTAATTTCTCGCACGGTATAGTGCAGTTCTTCACTCAAGATGGCGCCGACCCGCGCTTCAATTACGCTCAGAACTTGCTCGATATCGCTTCGCTGCTCGATGGTCGTGATTTCCAACAAACTTTCGTTGTGTGTTCGCGACTGTCCCGTTTGTGGTACGCGCGCCACTGTTACATAAGATTTCAGTGCGTCAAATACTTTCATGCGGGTCAAATAACGCTCGACGTCTGAATTTTCGGGTAGTCGGCACGTAATATCCCAGTATTTGGCACTCAGATGCCGACCAATCAAACACAACATCCCCATGCCATAGGGATCGACAAAACCCAATTGCGACAGGTCCAGAACGATATTGTCTTCGTCTCGCTGTGACGAGAATGTCTCGAGATTGCGCAGTACATTGTCACAGGAGACAGCAGACAAGTTTTGTTCTGCTATTGCCAGCGTGTTGTTATTCATGTGATCGTTTAGTTGCGCACGCGGAATATGGCTCTGCGTTTGACGTGTTTTTTCTCCTGCAAATCCGTTACCGCGACTTCGAGTTTATAGACGCCGCGCGGCATTTTGGACAGGTCGATTTCCAGGAAGGTGAAGTCGTCGGATTGATCGCCGGCATATACCGAACTGATCGATGTGCGGCTTTGCTGACCGGCTCGGCGCAGTTCTTCGAGGGATTCGGCCATCAGGTTGCGTTCGGCTGGCATGTATTGCACTTCAAAATCTACGGGTTTGGGTTTGAGATTTTCTTCACCTCCGGCCATGGCATCGCCCACCAGGTCTTCCTGATCTGGCATTTCACCTTCGGCAACTGTGCCATCTGTGCCGTCGAGCACGCTGCCTTCGGCGAGTATGCCACTGCTGGAGCGAGTATCTTCTTCCGCTTGCGCCAATTCTTCAGCGGTCGGCACGATTAGCAATCCGCCCACCTTTTTTAGGGCTACGGCGCCAAACATCGCGGGATTGACTTCTTCTCGCTCGGGCACGCTAATGGTGTAGGTGATTTCATATTGGGTGCGCCCAAATTCGTCTTTTTTCAAATTGTAAATTTCCAGATAGACATAGGCCGATTGCCCGGTGCGATACGCGCGGAGCGGATTGGGTGCAATGCGCAGGTCGGTTCGCTTTTCGGGAGAGGGATTGATCATTTCAATTTTCTGGGCGAGCAACAGATCGCTCATATCCAGGCGCGATTCGGATACAGAAAAAAGGCGTTCTGCGCGGAATGTGCCGATGGTGCCGCTGATCCTGTCTCCTACTTCGACCACGATATTATACATGCCCTGGGGAAGTTCCACGGGACGTTGACTCAACAAATACTGCGGTGCATTGCCCCCTTTAGGTTTTTTTTGTCCAAGCGGTCGGATATTGCGGTAGATATCTTGCCACCGATAATCGAACATAAATAAACCGTCATCCATGACGATCATCTGGTCGTCGTTTGCTTTTAATTTGCCCGTGGGAATGGCATAGGCGATTTCCACGCGCATATTTTTCCCCGAGCCTGAGCGGAAGGCGGTGATCTGGTGTGGCATGGAGTATTTTCTGTTCTGGAATGGATCGACAAATCGCGCTTCTTTTTTCTTAAATGCCGCCCGATTTTGAATTTCAAAATACCCTTCGCGCATCCTGTCGCTCGCCCATCGCGTGTTAGTAGATCTTCTGAAGAGTGTTTCTGCTACCTGCCGTGAATCCACATTGCGCGTTCTTCGCGCGTTGGGATCCGTGCCTGTGATATCGACCGTGCTACTCGGTCCGACTTCGCCTGCAAATCCCCAACCGTCAACGCCATTCACACTTTGAAATGTGAACCTGTATCCTCCGTAGTACCACGTTTCTTTGAACATGGGAAATACACCCGTTGTCCGTTGTTGATATTTTCCGTATTTGATATAGGTTTGTCCGCGAATGGTCTTCCAACCCTCGATGTTCCGCGCGGGCACGCTAAAGCGCAAATTGGCATAGGCCACACGGCCGTAGTGCTCCATCCGCCGCTCGTTGTGATTGGTCAAAAATAGCGGATCGTTCTTGTTCCAGAACTCCTTCAATGCCGCAGAATCCTTCCACTCGCCATCGTCGCCCACTTGCATGGCTTTGGAAATGCGCGCACTGTCTTCTTTTGATGCGATGAGATCCACAGATTCCATCATTTTGCGCTGTTCGGGACCCATTTCCGCAATGGCTTTTTCATATAATTTGTTCGCCTCTAAGAGATTGCCCTGAAGCTGGTGCGAATAGGCAAAAAACAACTGCACGTTGATATCGTCAGGGAATCTTCGCATCATTCGCCGCATCACCCGTTGCATGGCGGGGATTCTTCTGTGTTCCAGATGCGCCAGTCCCAATAGATAATAGGAGTCCTGATAGTCTGGATCGATCTCCAGGCTTTTTTCCAATAGCATCACAGCCTGGTCGTATTCGTTCTTGGCAAAGGTCCGAATCGCACCTCGCCGCTGAATGATCCGATCTCTCGTGATCATGTATTCGCCGAATACATGACGGCCAGCATCGTAGGCTGCTACGGCTGCGTTGGGAAATTTTTTAATGACTTTTTCGTAATGAGCCTTGGCCTCGCGCTGAAATCCCCTGTTCCACAATGCCTCGCCGTGCAAGAGTTGATATTGCAAATTTTCCGGCTCATTCCGAATGGCTTTTTCGCTGGCTTCTACTGCACGGCGTCGAAACTCGGGCGTGTCCAGGCGAATGTAGAGGCGGGTCAGTTGTGCAAGTGCCGGGGCGTGTTTGCTGTCTTTCTTCAATACTTGCTTGAATTCTTCCACGCTTTCTTTGGGTTCAATCTCGTTCATGCGCGCGAGGGCAGCGTGGTAGAGTGAATCTACTTCGCTGGTCCATGCCGGTGCTGCGATCAGGCAGGTGAGGGTCAAAAGCGAGAGGACTTTCATAGTGATCTCCGTATGAAGGGTTCTTTTGCCTATTCGCGAACCCGGAACACAGCGTTGCGCTTTACTTGTTTTTTCTCCTTCAAATCCGTTATTGCGACTTCGAGTTTGTAAATGCCACGCGGCATCGTAGAGAGGTCGATTTCCAGAAAGGTGAAGTCGTCGGATTTATCGCCGGCATATACTGAAGTGACCGATGTGCTGCTCTGCTGTCCGGCTCGGCGCAGTTCTTCGAGGGATTCGGCCTTCTGATTGCGTTCGGCCAGCACGTATCGGACTCTCAAATTCGCTCGCCTTGTGCGCGTTTTTGTACTTCCACTGGCGGGTTTTTCATTGTCCGAGCGTCCTTTGGCCGATTGCCCCGGCGGCGACACAATGAGCAATCCATCCAGCTCTGTAAGGTCTATGGCACCGAACATCGAGGGATCTACTTCCCCTTTCTCAGGTACGCTGATGCTATAGACAATCTGGTATTGGGTGCGCCCAAATTCGTCTTTTTTCAGGTTGTAAATTTCCAGATAGACATAGGCCGATTGTCCAGTGCGATACGCGCGGAGCGGATTGGGTGCAATGCGCAGGTCGGTTCGCTTTTCGGGAAAGGGATTGATCATTTCAATTTTCTGGGCGAGTAACAGGTCACTCATGTCCAGGCTCGATTCAGATACGGTCAAAAGGCGTTCTGTGCGAAATGTGCCGATGGAGCCGCTAATCCTGTCTCCCACTTCGACCACGATATTATACATGCCCTGGGGAAGTTCCAGGGGACGTTGGCTTAACAGATACTGCTGTGCATTTTTCCCCGATGGTCGTTTCTGTCCAAGTGGTCGCACTTTGCGATAAATATCTCGCCACCGGTAATCGAACATAAATAGCCCGTCGTCCATGACGATCATCTGGTCGTCGTTTGCTTTTAGTTTGTTCGTGGGAATGGCATAGGCGATTTCCATGCGCATATTTTTTCCTGCGCGGAAGGCGGTGATCTGGTACGGCAGGGTGTATTTCCGACTGTGGAATGGATCGACAAAGCGCGCTTCCACTTTCTTAAATGCCGCTCGATTTTGTATGTCGTAATACTCGTCCAGGATTCGTTTACTCCTCGGTATCGAACTTCTCGGCCTCGAACTCGAACTTCCCAACCTCCTCGAGCTTCTCCCGAACGAGCCCATTCTGGCTGCTTGCGTCACATCGACCGTGCTGCTCGGTCCGACTTCGCCTGCAAATCCCCAACCGTCAACGCCATTCACACTTTGAAAGACGAAGTGGTATCCGTCGTAGTACCACGTTTCCTTGAACATGGGATATACGCCCGTTGTTCGCCGCTGATATTTTCCGTATTTGATATAGGTTTGTCCGCGGATGGTTTTCCACCCTTCGATGTTTCTGGCAGGCACACTAAAACGCAGATTGGCATACGCCACGCGACCGTAGTGCTCCATCCGCCGCTCGTTGTGATTGGTCAAAAATAGCGGGTCGTTCTTGTTCCAGAACTCTTTCAATGCCGCAGAATCCTTCCACTCACCATCGTCGCCAATCTGCATGGCTTTGGAAATGCGCGCACTGTCTTCTTTTGATGCGATGATATCTACGGATTCCATCATTTTGCGCTGTTCGGGACCCATGGCTGCAATGGCTTTTTCATATAATTTGTTCGCTTCTGGAAGATTGCCCTGAAGCTGGTGCGAGTAGGCCATGAACAATTGTGCGTTGATGTCGCCAGGAAATTTCCGCATCATCCGCCGCATCACCCGTTGCATGCCGGGGATTCTTCTGTGTTCCAGATGCGCCAGTCCCAATAGATAATAGGAGTCCTGATAGTCTGGATCGATCTCCAGGCTTTTTTCCAATAGCATCACAGCCTGGTCGTATTCGTTCTTGGCAAAGGTCCGAATCGCACCTCGCCGCTGAATGATCCGATCTCTCGTGATCATGTATTCGCCGAATACATGACGGCCAGCATCGTAGGCTGCTACGGCTGCGTTGGGAAATTTTTTAATGACTTTTTCGTAATGAGCCTTGGCCTCGCGCTGAAATCCCCTGTTCCACAATGCCTCGCCGTGCAAGAGTTGATATTGCAAATTTTCCGGCTCATTCCGAATGGCTTTTTCGCTGGCTTCTACTGCACGGCGTCGAAACTCGGGCGTGTCCAGGCGAATGTAGAGGCGGGTCAGTTGTGCAAGTGCCGGGGCGTGTTTGCCGTTTTTCTTTAAAACTTGCTTGAATTCTTCCACGCTTTCTTTGGGTTCAATCTCGTTCATGCGCGAAAGAGCAGCGTGATAGAGTGAATCTACTTCGCTGGTCCATGCCGGTGCTGCGATCAAGCAGGTGAGGACCAAAAGTACGAGGGCTTTCATGGGGAGGCTCCTTGCAGTGGGCGGTGGTGGGTCTTAAAAGCTATAAAATGTCTTTGCATTTTTGTACAGAATTTTTCCCAGTAGTGTATCCGATAAGCCTCTGGGAATTGCGTCTATTGGCGCGTCAAAATGCCAATGTGGATAGTCTGTGGAAAACATCAACATGTCATCCGATTCCAGATGATCCATAATTTGCAATAGATATTCGGCTTCTGGCGGGGCGTCCATGGGCTGTAGTGTCATCCGGATGTGTTCGCGGATATATTCCGACGGTGGGCGTTTGACCCACGGTATGTCGCGTCGCAGCCCTTTCCATTCCTTATCTATGCGCCACATCAATGCGGGCATCCATGTCCAGCCGCCTTCGATGAGTGCCACGCGCAATTCTGGAAATCGATCAAACGCGCCTTCTACCACCAGGCTCATGACCTGAGACTGAAATATTTGTGCCATGTCGGCCATTTCTTCGGCGTAGGTCAAAGGCCAACCAACGGGCGTGGGCGGCAGACTTGATGCACCGCCGTAGTGAATCCCGATCGCGAGATCGCGTTTTACGGCTGCTTCAAATAATGGGTCGTACAAGCTCTTGCCATAAGGTTGATATGATCTGACCGGCACGATGACCTGAACAAAGCCCGGATGGTCGCCGAATCGCTCGATTTCGCGTGCGGCGAGTACCGGGTTTTGACTGGGCACCACGAGGGATGCGCGCAGTCGGTTGTCTTTGTTTAACCACGCGTCGATTTGCCACTGGTTGATCGCGGTTGCAAGCGATGCGGACAGGTTTTCGTTGTGTACGCTTTGTACGCGGTAAGCGCAGGTTAAGATCCCGATTTCGACATCCCAGGCGTCCAGTGCCTGTTTTTTTAGCAATTCAAAATCAGATCCCGGTGGACCATTTTTCGGCTTTGTGCCTTTTCGCGCAGATGTGGGTGCTCTCGCGGGATAATCATTCGCGTTGGGTCCCACAAATGCCGATTCGTTGATGTACGCAACCCAGTGTTCTTCCAGATATGGAATCAGAGCGTCCAAACCGGGCAATTCGTTGTGAATATCACAATCGATGATGGGGTGATAAAAGGGATTGTCAGGTGTATTGCGCGGCATGGTAACTGTCCTGTTTAATATCCCGCACCGCGACAATACTGATACATTTTGGCACTGCGGGTCGCTTCATTTATCGCGTCTTCGCCCGCGTAAATCGGCGCGCCCGGACACGCTGTTACCCACCGGTCATATCCCGTGTCTTCAAGTACGTTTGCCAGGTCGGGAAAATCCAGGGCTTCGCCGACGCCTACAGAGACCCAGGCGGGCGTGAATCGTCCCTCTGCATCCCGCGTGATGTTCTCATCTGCCCAGTCTTGCAAGTGTACGTAATTGAGCTGGTGTTGAAAGTCGCGCAACGATTGCGCGGCGTCATAGTCCCAGAGTTGTGCATGCGATACATCGATACACAGTTTTGCTTTTTCGAGGTGTTGCATGTACAGCGTCCAGTCTTCTTTTGAATCTACCAGCAGATTTGTGTGGATGTGATAACTCAATTCCAAATTGTATTGCGCCGCGTAATCAGCCCAGTTGTCCGCTGCTTCAGCAGCCTGTTTAATATCGTCTTCAGTGATGTCCCGGTCTTTGGGCTTGGGACCGCTCATGTACATAAAGCAATCCACTTCCATTTCGGCGGCAAAATCGATTCGCCGTTTGTTGCGCTCCTGGTGCTCCCAATCAGATATTTCGGGCGATCCCTGCGCTGTGTACACGGCCATGGGCAATTCCACATTGTCGCATATTTTCCGAATCCGACTCGCTGGTCCCAACCAGTCCAGCGGTAACCGACATTCCCAGCCGTCCCAGCCCGATTTTTTCAGGGCTTCAAGGGCAGGTTCCAAATCCGGGTTTCTCCATCGCAATGCACAATATCCAAGTTTAAATGCCATGATGGTCTCCTTTCTCCTTCTTTATCCAAACAGTTCCCGATATTCTCGTTCAAATGCGTCCGATTTGTCATCCAGTTTTAATTCCAGACGAATGCCGGGTAGAAAGCCCGTTAGTCTGCCCGCCAAAAAGTCCTCGCGATAGCTTCCGTCTGGATAATGCGTTCGTCGTCCATCGGGCCAGCATATTGTGTGAATTTGTCGCTTTTCTTCGAGCTTAAAATCTGGATCAACGCGGTAGCGTTCAATGACGTCCCAATCGAGTTCAATACCCAATCCGGGTGTATTGGGTACGCGAATATGACCTCCTTCTACTTTGAAGTCTTTGACGAGTGGATGCGTCCAGATGTTCACACAGGGGATCGCGGGCCATCGCGCGTGAGATAATACTGCGCCCAAATGCACGCCCCACATGGTGGTCAATCCCGATCCCACCAGTTGTAGCCAGAATGGCATGTTGGCTTCTGCGGCGAGGGTGCCCTGTTTCATCACGCGATTCGCACCACCACCTACGACAAATCCGTCGCATACGCCCTCGCGCACTGCTGTCATAAAGGGGGGATTGCCAAAGTGCATGGCAATTGGACTGGCGATTTTTTGCCGCAATAGGGCGTTGCCCGCTACGTCGTTTTGCGGGATTGGCGTTTCGACCATTGCCAGTTGGCTGTTCATATCTTCTAATCGCCGAATTAAGGGTGCGGCGTAATCTGCGCCGAGCAATAGGCCATTGAAGTCTGCATCGATTTTGAAATAATTCGGTACGGATTTTCTTATGGCTTCAAATTGTTCTTCGGGATAAAACCAGGGGCGCGTCTTTACTTTCATTGTGGTGAATCCGTGGTCTATCGCTGCACGCGCTTCCATAACCCATTCTTCGGGGGTGCGGTCCTGCGACCACCACGATACAGGGCACGAGTCTCGATATTGCGCGCCCAGCAGTTTGTGACACGGCACGCCGAGTGTTTTCCCGGCTGCATCAAAGAGTGCCATTTGCAAGCCCGCGCCCAGGCTGTCATCCCACAAATGATCGAATATGTTCTTTCCGCGAACGCGGGCAAATTGCTTTTCATTTGATTGTCCCCACGTATATCGCGTCAGGGTTTCGCCATATCCGGTTATTCCCGCAGAGGTGGTTATTTTGCACACATCCACAAGTGACCAAAACGGTACCCGAGTTTGTTTTACTTTTGCACACCGCGGATGAAATGGGACGTGCAGAAGGATGTGTTCAATATCCGCAACTTCGCAGTCTTTGGAGGTCATTTTGATCTCTCTTTGTTATACGATTAATCGGCCGATATCGCAGTTGTGAGCGTCGCAGTACCACAGGACGCCGTCGTACATGGTCATGCCATGGACTTCGTCGGGTGCTTCTACGCGTATGACGTCGTACACGCGGCCATCTGCGGTGCCCAGCAAGTTTACCGTGCCTGCGGATGTATCCGCTACCCATAGTTTGTCGTCTTGCCAGGCCAATCCGTGGTTGCGGAGGCCAGGTGTTCGAAATGCGTGTTCTTCTGTCCAGGTTTTGGCATCTACCACATGTACAAATTGGGAGGGGGGAGACGCAATGTAAATTTTGCCGTCGCGC
Organism: Gemmatimonadota bacterium; assembly: GCA_009838845.1. Taxonomy (NCBI): domain Bacteria; kingdom Pseudomonadati; phylum Gemmatimonadota; species Gemmatimonadota bacterium. The sequence continues at coordinate 23,220 of VXRD01000001.1, forward strand.
CATTCCAATCCGTGTGCGCCGGTTTCTGAGGCTCCTTCCACGCCTTCGCGCCAGGATGCGACACCAACACCTGGGGAGTCGTATTTTGCAATGGTTTTGCCTGTTTTCATATCGAGTTGTGCTATTTGCAGTTCAAATGTGGATGCGATCCATACATGTCCGCCACCAACTGTAATTCCGCTCGAATGCTCTGTGTCTGTTTGCGCCTCAAATAGCACGTCGCCCGTTTCCCAATCTACTTTGTATATTTTCAGATCTACCTGGTCGATAATCCACAGGCCATCTGGCGCGGCTTGCAGACCATTGGGCTGGGGACCTGGACTCTTGAAACGCTTTTCGACCTTTGCTATTTTTATCATGGTATGGCTCCTGTTTGTTAGCTGTTGGGGGGCAGTTCTCTTCCTAAAACCACGTATGACTTAATGTAATACATCTTTGGTTTGAAGCAAGACATTGTACTATGCTACATTTTCTTTGACTTGCCGACTTTTGAGTGCCATTTTAGTTTTCACATGATTCGATTTTCCGAAAATATCAAGGCGACATTTTTCCGTTTTTGTGCGCGTTTTCAACGCTGGCTCAAAGATGTGCGTGTGGCTTTGCGTCGTGTAAGGTATCTGCGTTCGTTGATGGTGACACTGGTTCTCATCGCTTTGCTCGGTGCAGGCGTTGCCTGGAGCGAATATCAGACCAATTGGTTTGCGCGACGCCTTGGGGCATTTTTGCTTTCGATCAATGCGTTGCGTCCAGAAAGTGGTGCACTTTGGAAAGATATTCAAGCACAGGTGAGAACCCAGCAAGCTATTGATACAGCCGATCCTTTGCCTGTGCCACGAGCGGGTTTGCCCGATGCGGTTACACGCAGTCGTTTTGAGGGTTCGCGCGTGCCCGAATCTGGTGTTCCAGGCTATGTCGCAATTTACAAGATACCACTGCCCGGCGTTGATCTCAATACCAGACCGCTCGGCGATGTGATTGCCAGTTTGCGCGTTTACCGCCAGGGGCTTGCGATTGTCAAGGCATTGTATTTGCCGGATGTGCATTTCCATGCGGAGGTGCGCAAACAGATCGATTACCTGTACGCCCAGGTTGGCGATATTGAGGCTGTTGCGCCAGACACGCTGGGCGTAACCGATCCCGATTCGCTCAAGGCTGCTGTTTTTTCCGAATTCGCCACCGCGGTTATTCCCGATTTGAGACTGCGCGAAAAAGACGCCCTGATCACTGCGTATCAAAATGGGCAGATTACAAAAATTTTACTGTATCGCGATCTCGGTCGTTTTCGGGGTGAACTTTTCCGCGAGGGAAGTCAGGTGCCTGTTGTTTTTGAAATTGAGGCGGGTGCTGTTTCCGAAATTGTGGAGTAATGGCGTATCTTATGAAATTAATCTCACATCGCGGCGTCTTTCTCGCTCTTTTGATCATTGCCGATGTTTTGCTGATTGTGTTGGGCGCGGCATGCTGGCTTGTGATTACCCTGCCGAGGCTGCCCGAGGATCCCGATAGCTTATTGGCAGAGTCCGGGATCAATATTTATGCAGCTTCTGGGGAGTTGCTTTATACGGTTAATCAGCGCGTGGGGCGCGTTGGTCTCGATGAGGTGCATCCGCGTTTTATCCAGGCTGTGCTATCTATTGAAGATGCGGATTTTTATCATCACCGCGGGTACAGTATTAAAGGTATGGCCGGTGCTTTTTTGGGCAATATCCGACACTGGGGCAGGGTGCGGGGCGGTAGCACGATCACGCAGCAGATTGTGAAAAATATTTTTCTCACGCGAGAAAAGTTTTATGTGCGAAAGTTAAAAGAAATTCTTCTCGCTACACAACTCGAAGCCCTTTTTGAACGCCACTATGGTGCGGGTTATAAAGACCGATTGTTCGAGATTTATATCAATGGCAGTTTTTACGGTGCCAATGCTTATGGTATTGCCGATGCAGCGCAGACTTATTTTGGCAAGCGCGCCGCGGATCTTACGCTTCTCGAATCTGCAATACTTGCAGGGCTTCCCAATGCGCCGAGTGTGCTCAATCCTTTTCGCAAAGACCAATCTCGCGTTCTGGCGCGTGCGACACTCGTTTTAAACCGCATGCAGGCATTGGGTTTTATTAGTTCAGAGGAAGTCCAGGATGCACTGGCTTCGGATTTGAAACTCGTTTCTGGACGTATGCCCCAGAATCGGACTCCGTACTTTGTCGAGACGATTAAAGCCGAGGTTACACGCTTGTGGGGCGCTCAGGCGCTGAGTTTTGGCGGGCTGAATATTTATACGACGCTCGATTTGTCTATGCAACAGGCTGCCGAGCGAGCCGTGATCAGGGGGTTGGCGGATCTGGATGTGCGTCTGGGGTTTTCAGATTATGGCAGTGCATCATCTGAACAGCGCGCCGATTATGTACAGGGCGCGTTGATCTGCCTGGATCCGCGCACTGGATATGTCAAAGCGATGGTGGGTGGGCGCGATATTTTTATCAGTTATTACAACCGGGCCACGCAAGCGCGGCGTCAACCGGGTTCGGGTTTTAAGCCTTTTGTGTATCTGGCGGCTTTTGAAAGCGGTGCTTTTTCGCCGGTTTCTCTTTTTAATGATACGTTGCGCACCTATCGCGTAAACGATGAGGACTGGTCGCCCAGGAATTTTGCAGACCAGTATTTGGGGCTTACCACCGCGGCGAATGCACTGGTCAAGTCGGCAAATGCGACGAGTGTGCAGATTGCAATGGATATTGGTCCCGAACGCATTGTCGATCTGGCTCAGCGTCTGGGTATTCAGAGCAGGCTCAGACCGTATCCCAGTATTGCCCTGGGCGCACAGGAAGTTACGTTGCTCGATATGGCGGTTGCCTATGGTGCGGTTGCCCGTTACGGTTTTCGCGTGATGCCGACATTTATTGCGCGGATTGAGGATGCCACAGGGCAAATACACTATGAGCATCGGCCAGATCCCATGCTTGTTATCGATCCCGAACATGCGGTGATTATGGTCAATTTGATGCAGCATGTTGTCAACCACGGCACGGGGCGTGCGATTCGCGCGTTTGGGTTTCATGGTGCTGCTGCGGGGAAGACTGGTACGACAAATGACAATACAGATGCCTGGTTTACGGGGTTTACACCCGATCTGGTCGCCAGTGTGTGGATTGGTTTTGACAACCGCGAGGGTGGCCGCAGGCTGATCGAGAAGAGGAGCAGACGCCAGATTACGGGTGGGAGTGGCGCTGCACCGATATGGGCTGCGTTTATGAAAAGTATAGGTAAACCGTCGCGGGACTTTATCACGCCTGCAGAAGTTGCCGCGCATACTGTGAATTTGCGGAGCGGTATCGCCGATACTTCTGATGGGGCTGTGACCCTCGTCCTGCCCGAAGGTGTTGCGCCCAATACGCCAGCAGATACGTTGCGGTTTTTGCAGTTGGAGAGAGAAGCAACTCTCCAGTCTCCGGTTACCAATCCGTAGTGATTTTTCAAATAAGCTTCTTCCCTTACTTACTCCTATCACAGAGCCGTCATCGCGGCAGGGTTCCCTGCTCAACGCCATGAAGAGCCAGCCCAGGCTCAGGCGCGCACTGTAGAAGGACTTAAAACTCCATACATACTGGCAAGACGCAATTGCTGCTGATTGAAACCACCCACCTCGATTATTTCAACTAAAAATAGGACTTGCCCTCCTATATTTTTAATATCGGCAATCACCATATATAGTCAAATATCACTATAT
>VXRD01000002.1 GCA_009838845.1 Gemmatimonadota bacterium
AAATAGAACAGCATATAATTCCACATTTGTCAGCAATTTATTCCAATTATTTCTCACCGTAAAAGTCAACTCATCTAAAAATTCGCCATCAGTATAATTTGCATTGATTGTAACAATGTTCGCATTAGAGGTATTTGCTCTCAATGTCCATAACCAATCTAAATAAAAAACAGAATGATCCACACTCGCACTGTCTGGCATATCTGCCCATATTGAATTCACATATATATAACCTTCACCTAACGGTGGAATATAATCTATTCTAAAGGCTGCTGAATCCGAATCTTTGTAGAAATGTGTATATATCTGAGCATGATTACCGATAACTCTGCCATAATCTATACCTTGATCTTCCCATGCTAACGAATAGCCATTTTTATCTTTCCAATCGACATAAAGTTCAAAATTATATGCTCCAGCATAACTATTGTTGTAAATACTCGCCGAATAATAGTCTAACGAACCATCATCGTTATAGTTAAAATAAAAATTTCGCAATTCAAGATTATTTGTAACCTGTACAGATTGAGACAATGCAATTTTGGAACTTCTCTGCATAGCTGTCAAATCATGGAGACTAAAAATCATCTGACCTTTTTGTTCAGAACACCATACATTCGAAATATTAAAAAGAATGAAACAAAAAATACCACATCTAAACATAAAAAATCTCCTTAAATGATTACAATAATTAGAATCCTGATATCCTTCGGTACACTCGAAGTATAATTCCCCTTTGCTGGCCTTATTTATTCGCTAAAACCATTCCGCACAGCGTGTGAGTCCGTCTCGCAGCGGGCATTGTTATGCCGTTCTAACTGTGCAGGTCACAGCATGGCGTATTACCACGGAAACGATTTACGCTGTGCCAGCCCCTCGGCGTTTGAGAGCGGCATTTTTTGCCTACTTTTCTTCAGACGCTCATTCGCGTCTTCTCTGGTGACAAAAAGTAGGTCGCCGAAGGCATGAAAAGCAATATAGAGAAAAAAGCTATATACTTCGCTGTACCACAACAGATTGATTTACCATAGTCATTCAAATTGGGTCATGCCTGCTCGCTTTCGAGCTTTCAATAATGTATTGAGCAACTCAAACTCTGGCTCAAGGCGATCATATTCTGCTTTTACATCCGGATTGTTTGCCAACGCTTCTTCTATATCGAGTGAAATCGGATCGAATTTATGGGCAGTTTTTTCATAGCCTTTCATCTGCGTCTATCTGCGAAAAACGTTCAAATGAACTGGCCTGAGAATCGGCCAGTTGTACACCGCTCACTCGCGTTTTTTTCTGCGGATAGTATTCATCCGTGTTCATCTGTGTTCATCAGTGGTTGCGTTTTCTTCTGGTGCGGCGGATGGCGGCGATTTCTTTTTCTATCTGGTCGGAGATTCCCTGCGGTTTGGGGGCGGGACGGTCTGCCTGGCTGGAGGCTTTGTCGAGGGATTTGATGAGTTCTACGGCCTGCGCTGTATAACGGGCGCGGGTTTGCCGGTAGTCGTCTTCTTCGACTTTTCCCATGCGGTGGTCAAAGTCGAGTTCGCGGATGGCTTCATAGACCATGTCGCGCTGTTCGATCAGTTCGCGGCGCCGCGCTTCTCGGCGGGATATCTGGTTGATGGTATTGGCGTCGCGGGGGTCAAATAGCGGTGTGAATACAAAGAGCAAGATGCCCGCTGCGATGAGGATAAAAGCGGCAATGGTCATTACTCGCGCTCCTTGAGATCGCTTTCGAGGCGGTCGAGGTACGGGTCGTCGCGCGCGGGTTGTGCTGCTGGTGTGGCGGGACTTTTTGTTTTTGACCAGGCGCGGAGTACGCTGCGTACGGCGAAGAATCCGATGAGGAGAACGAGGGGCGGCATGAGCCATGCCGTGAGGTTGAAGCCTTTGGCTGGCGGTTTGGAGAGGATTTCCAGGCCAAATTCACTGATATAAGCATCGACAATGGCCTGTGGCGTTTGACCGGAGGCCAGCATTTTTTTGATGCGTTCGTGCTGTTGTTGTGCATATCCGCAGATGCATTCGTCCAGTGGTCTGCGCGGGCAGTCGCCGCACAGGCAGGCGAGTTCTTTGCCGACTTCTTTGATCTGTTCCCGGGTCACTTCGGCGCGGACGGGGACTGCGAAGAGGAGAAAGAATATTGGAATCAGGAGTGCGGGCTTCATGCCATCGCCTCCCGCATTTGCAATGCCTGTTTTTCGCGTTTGTCGGGCCACATGACGACGATGGTGCCGATTGTGATTATCCACGCGCCTATCCAGACCCACATGACGAGGGGGTTGATGTACAGGTGAAAGAGGGCGACTTCTTCGTTGTCTCGCATGTCAACGCCCTGATAGAGCGCGTAGAGGTCTTCTCGCAGGTTGGATCGTATGGCGACTTCTGTGGTGGTTTGTTGATCTTGTCGCTTGTAATAGACTTTCTGGTGCGGCCACATGGTGCCCAGTCGCTGTCCGTGTTTATAGACGCCGAGCTGAGCGACGATGTCCGCGGTGAGTGGGTTGACGGATTCGGTAATGCCTTCATAGATGAGGGTGTAGGGTCCGATGTCGGTGGATTCCATGTATTTGAGTTCGACCTGGGAATCTTTGTTGAATGCATTGCCGGTAAATCCGATGAAGAGCAGGACCACGCCAAAGTGGATGATATAACCGCCGTATCGACGGCGATTTCGCCGGGTGAGGTTGACGATGGCGCGGAGATAGGATTCGCCAGAACTGCTGCCGCGTGCACGCGCGCCGCGGTGAAATTCGGTGATGATTGTGCCTGTGACAAAGCCGCAGAAGAGGAAGGAGATGATGGCGTAGATGTCGCGTACACCGAGGGCGATGGCGACGATGCCGCAGATCAGTCCCATGATGCTCGATCCCGTGAAGTGTTTTCTCAGGCTTTTGCCCGAGGTGCGTCGCCAGGCGAGCAGAGGTCCTATGCCCGTGAGTACGAGCAGGAGCAGGCCGATGGGGACCATGACGGTGTTGAAGTAGGGGGGACCTACGGTGATTTTGTCACCGGTAACGGCTTCGGAGATCACGGGAAACATGACGCCCCAAAAGACGGCGAATGTGGCGGTGAGGAAGAGCAGGTTGTTGAGTAAAAAACCACCTTCGCGGGAGATGGGGGATTCGTATTGTGTTTTGGTTTTGAGCAGGTCCAGGCGCGAGACGAGGAGGAGGCTTGAGAAGATGACGATGAGGACGACCAGGACGCCAAACCAGGGTCCAATGGGGGATTGGGCAAATGCGTGTACAGAGGATACGACGCCGCTTCGCGTGAGGAAGGTGCCGTAGATACACAGGGTGTAGGTGGCGATGATGAGGACCATGTTCCAGATTTTGAGCATGCCTTTTTTTTCTTGTATCATGACAGAGTGCAAGAAGGCCGTGCCCGTTAGCCAGGGCAAGAGGGCGGCGTTTTCGACCGGGTCCCAGCCCCAGTATCCGCCCCAGCCGAGGACGACGTAGGCCCATTTGCCGCCGAGGAGTTGGCCCGTGCCCAGGAAGAACCAGGCGAGGAGGGTCCAGCGGCGGGTGGTGCGAATCCATTCTTCGTCGATTTGTCTGGATAATAGGGCGGCCATTGCAAAGGCAAAGGGTACGGTAAAGCCGACGTAGCCGTGATAGAGCATGGGGGGGTGGATGGCCATGACGGGATGGACGAGTAAGGGGTTCATGCCGGTTCCATCGGGCAGGGCACGCGGCATGGTGACAAATGGATTTTCGTGGATGCAGATGAGCGCGAGGAAGAAGGTCAGCGTGAAGGACATGATGGCCGTGGCATAAGAGGCGAGGGGACCGCGAAAGGCACGGGTTTTGATGACGGCAAAGAATATGAATCCGGATAGGATCAGTGCCCAGAGGAGGAGCGATCCTTGCATGCCGGACCAGACGGCTGTGAATTTGTAACCGGTGGGCAGGTCGCGGCTGGAGTGGGTGGCGATGTAGTAGATGTCGAAGCGGTCTGTGAGGAAGAGCACTTCGAGAATGGCCATGGCGGAGAGGCAGAGCAAAAAACCTGTGAGGACTGCGCGTTCCGTGCTCAGTATAAGGCCCATTCGCCGGGTTTTGGCAGCTAATATTGCGGCGATTACCGCATAAGCTGAGGTGAATAGGGCGATGTAAAGAAGAAAGTTGCCGAGTTGTGGGAGCATGTGTTTGGGTCTCGTCTATTCGTACGACGCTTTGATTTCTTCGTAGCTCTGGCTTTCGTATTTGGAGGGGCATTTGGCGAGCATGTCGTCGGCTATGAAGATGCCATTGGGTCCGATTTTGCCTTCGAGTACGACGTCGGCTTCTTCTCGGAAGGTGTCGGGTACGACGCCGCTGTAGCGGATGGTGCGTTTGCTGGCAGATGGGTCCTGGTCGATGAGGTCAGAAATTTCAAATTCGACGGTGCGATTGCCGTCTCGGGAGATGATGGAGCCGGGGATGACTTTGCCGGCGAGTTTGAAGCGGGTGTTGGCAAATTCGGTTTCGCGCGCTTCTAGTTCGGAGACGGTGAGGTAGTACAGCGACATTTTTTCAGAGCTGTACACGATCATGGTGAGCAAGCTGGCGACAATGACGGCAAATCCCGCGATGAATTTTATTTTTTTGGTGGTCATCTCAACCTCTGCGCTTTTTGGTAACTCAATGGGGTTTTCAGACGATTAAAGATAGATAAGTCGCTTGAAATTCACAACTATTTTAAGCCCAATTGTGCGCGATGGACGATGTCTTCAATTTTGTTTTTGTTCCAGTAGTCGATCATCGTAGCATGCGTTTTGCGCGCTGTGGTCGTGGTCCAGCGACCCCGGCGTTGCGTGGATTCTTCCCAGCCGAGGATGGCGTGGGGATAGTTTTTTTCAAAGGTTATGGCGAGTTTGCGGCCAATGGAGGTGTACGCGAGGGTGTAAACCGAGGTCTCGTTTTCTGCAGTGAGTTCCGCATTGGCGGTCTGGACATCGGGGAGGGTGTGTGTCAGGCGCTGGAATAGCATGCCGGGGATGATCTGGATTTCACCTGTGGGCAAACGCTCGGGTGCCAGTCGGATGCGCGTCCAGATTTCGTCTTCGAGGATGGCGCCGGGCAATGTGAGGTCGCGGTCGCCATCGCTTTGAAAGTACGATCGCAGTGTGGCTTTGTATTTGCCGTTGCGATGGTTTATCTGGGCAAAGGTGTGTCCGCACCATTCCTGGGCTGTGCTGGTGACTTTGAGCGTGCGCGTTTGGTCGGGGGCTACGGGTGTGAATACAGAGGTCATGATGGAGTAGGGATAGAGACCCGTTGTAAATTGGCGCATGGCGTTGAGTTTGAGTACGGAGGTGCTCGACCCGTCGCCGCGTTCGTGCTTTACGTGTTTGTCTGTGAGAAAGTTCTCGGTTACGAAGATGAGTACGGCGTCGCCATCGTATGTGTCGCGATATTGCGCTTGTTTGAGTTCATAGCGGGTGATTTCCGCGAGTCCGGCGTACCACTGTTTTTTGAATGCGTCATCCCAGGGTTTTACTTCTGCATGGGTTGGGGCGAGGAAGAGGATGGCGAAAAATATGGTGACTAAGTGTCGCATTGTGTGCTCCTTTTGAGGGATATGGGTAGGGGTTAATATAGTACCGCGAAATTTTTGTATTGGTGGTATATTGGTATGTGTGCGGGCATGAATATAACAATATGGAGTGATAATATGCGACCGAATTTTTTGATTTTTTGCGTGGATCAGATGCAGGCGTATTGTATGGGTTGCAATGGGCATCCGGATGTACAGACGCCCAATCTGGATCGTCTGGCACAGGATGGCGTTTTGTTTCGCCGCAATTATTGCTCGCATCCGGTGTGCCAGCCGTCGCGGGCTTCTTTGATTACTGGATTGATGCCTTCGCAACACGGGTTGATACAAAATGGTATGAGTTTGTCTGAAGATATGCCGACTGTGACGGGGGCGTTGTCCAGGGCGGGGTACCGCACGCATGCGGCGGGTAAGTTGCATTTGCAGCCTTTTTCGGGTGGTGATTCCTGGGAGAATCGACATCGGTGGTATAGCGGTGAGGTGACCCATTTGCCCGAGGGGTATTACGGTTTTGGCGAGACGGATTATGTGGGTGGACATGTGAATTACGTTTGTGGAGATTATCGAAATTGGTTGGAAGAAGAATATCCCGATGTCGCGCAAAAGGATCATCCGGAAGACGGTCCTTCAACATGTGTTCCTTATGCTCAGCTTTCGGCGTATCAGAATTTTGGCTATCAGACCTGGAAGATTGATCAAATTCCGGCTGAGTTGCATTACAATCACTGGATTACAGATCGCACAATGGCTTTTATAGATGGTTTGGGCGCGGGTGAAAATTTTTTTGCGTGGTGTTCTTTTCCCGATCCGCACCATCCGTTTGTGGCTTGCAAGCCGTATAGTGAGATGTATGCCCCAGGGTCTTTAACCCTGCCGGAGACGTTTGTTGTTGACGAAGATCCAGCTTCTGATAGTTTGCTGCGGAGAGTGGGTCCCGCATGGTTTAATGGCGATGAGGAGGATTTGCGGCAGGTGATGGCGCAGACTTATGGTATGATTTCGCATATTGACGATAATGTGGGTCGCGCGATTGATTTTTTGCAGGCGAAGGGTTTGTACGATAATACGGTTGTTGCTTTTATCGCAGATCACGGCGAGTACCTGGGGTCACACCATTTGTGGCATAAGACGCCCTATCAGTGGGAGGAGTTGTTGCGCGTGCCGTATATCTGGAGGGTGCCCGGGGGGCGGACGGGTGTTTGCGATGATGTGGTGAGCAATCTGGATTTTGTGCCTACTGTGCTGGATTATGCGGGGGTAGATCAAAGTGCTATGCGGTTTCGGCGCGAGGATTGGGCGGTTGAGGGTTTTGAGTTGCCGGGGTGTTCGTTGAGAGGTTTTATTAATGATGGTACGGATATGTCCGATCGCGCGGCTTTGGTGGAGATGGGGTCCATGCGGACGCTGATCACAGAGCGCTATAAAATTGTGGTGGATGCTTCGGGTATTGGACATAATGTGCTGGTGGATCTGGAGAGTGATCCACGCGAGAAAGTAAATTTGTGGGATCATTCAGAGGCGCGGGATGTGAAGGCGGGTCTTTTGACGCGCTTGATGCGGGAGAGTATTCGCTGTACGCGTATGGATAATCCCAAAATTACACCTGGTGCATGATGTCGGGTGTTTTTCAAATAGAGGAGATGTTATGGATAGCAAACCAAATGTTATTGTCTTTTTTACGGATCAACAGCGCTGGGATTGTATGGCAGCGCATGGCAATCCCCTCGGTATTACACCCAATCTGGATCGCGCGGCGCAGCACGGGACACATGTGTACAATAGTTTTACATGCCAGCCCGTGTGCGGTCCGGCGCGTGCGTGTTTGCAGACGGGGATGTACGCGAGTGAGACGGGTGTGTATCGCAATGGGGTTGCGCTGAATCCGGATCACAAGACGCTTGCGCATTGTTTTAATGATGCGGGTTATCACACGGGATATATTGGGAAGTGGCATCTGGCGACGAGTGGACGCGGTTCTGTGCCCGTAAAAGCGCGCGGTGGGTACCAGTACTGGCTCGCGGCAAATGCGCTGGAGGGGACATCTGATACGTATGATTGCGTTGTTTACGATCATGACAATCAGGAGGTGAAGTTGCCCGGTTATCGGGTGGATGCGCTGACCGATGCGGCGATTCGGTATGTGGATGAACATCAGAGCGATCCCTTTTATCTGTTTATTTCGTTTTTGGAACCCCATCACCAGAATCATCTGGACGATTATCCGCCGCCGGATGGGTATCGCGAGATGTATGCCGGGTACTGGACACCGCCCGATCTGGCGGGATTGCCCACGCATCCTTTAGCCGAGGGCGAGTATCCCGGCGCGGTTCCTGCAGGGGGGAGTACACAGCAGCATTTGGGCGGGTACTGGGGCATGATTAAGCGTTTGGATGAGGCTTATGGACGGTTGCTCGATGCGCTGAAGAGTCTGGGGCTTTTAGAGGATACGATTGTGCTGTTCACTTCTGATCACGCCTGCCATTTCCGCACCCGCAATAAGGAATACAAGCGTTCGTGTCACGAGAGTTCTATCCGCGTTCCAACGGTGTTGACGGGTGGTCCGTTTACGGGAGGGGGTACGTTGGGCGAGTTGGTGAGTCTGGTGGATTTGCCGCCTTCGCTGTTGGATGGCGCCGGGTTGGAGATTCCCGATCAGATGTCGGGGCGTTCCATGCTTCCCATTTTGGGGGGTGGTGGTCGCTCGCTCGCAGATCCATGGCCGGATGATGTGTTTGTGCAGATTTCAGAGAGTGGTATTGGTCGCGCTGTTCGCACAAAGCGATGGAAGTACGCGGTCCAAAGCGATGCGATGCCGCCCGGTGCAGAGGGTGCGAGGAGTTATGAGGAGGCGTATCTCTACGATCTGGAGGCAGATCCGTACGAGTTGCGCAATTTGATTGGCTATAGTAGCCACCGTCCCGTTGCAGATCGAATGAAGGCGCGGTTGCTGGGCTATATTCGAGATGTTGAAGGGTATGTTCCCGAGATTGTCGATGCAGAAGAACGGCAAGGTGGTCAACGGCGGGTGTCCGATGCCGAGGTTGAGAGTTAAAAATTAAGGAACGGTTACAACTGCTTGGCAGTTTATTGGGATGTGAGGAGCAGTCAGGAACATGCGTTGTAGAGCCGTCATTGCGGCATGTCCCCTGCTTAAATCATGCAGGGGCATGCTTTAGCCGCAATCCAGTGGGTGGCTGGGCGGGGACTGATAGCTATACAGGAGGCGATGAGAGATGTATATTCAAGATCAGGTTCATTACGATAATTTGGACGATGATATTTTGAGTTTTTACAGGGCGATTAGTGTGGATTCGATTCATCTCGAGTTGCGGGGTGGACGACCGCCTGCAAAATCAGCGAAGCGCAGTAGTACGGGTGTGGCGAATACGACGCTGGCACAACGGCTTCGCGCGGGGGAGGATTGTACGGAGGCGTTTGAGAAGGCGCGGGAGTTGGTGGAATCCCATGGTATGAGGTTGAATAATATTTTTATGCCGTGCTGGGAGGAGATTGCGCTGGCAATGGAGGATCGAGATGAGAAGATTGGATTCTGGTGCCAGATGCTGGAGTCGCTGGGGAGGGCGGGAATTCCGTGTTTGGGCTGGAATTTCAAGCCGATGGGGAATTTTCGGACGCCTTCGGATACGGGTCGCGGCGGGGTGAGATATAGTACGTTTGATTATGCGTATTTTAGTGAGAACCGGCCAGAGCAATTCGATCCGCCCGTTTCAGAGGAGACGATGTGGGCAAATATGGAGGCGTTTTTGCAGGCGGTGATTCCCGTTGCAGAGAAGGCGGGGGTGCGTATGGCGCTGCATCCGGATGATCCGCCGATTCCAGAGCCTCTGGGCGGTATTGCGCAGATTTGTTCGTCGCTGGATCAGTTCAGGCGTACGCTTTTTGAGATTGCGCCGGGCGAGCACAACGGAATGCTATTTTGCCAGGGGTGTATGACGGAGTTGCTGGGTGAGGGTGTTTATGATGCGATTGCCGAGATGGCTTCGAATAATAAGATTGTGTGGGTGCATTTCCGCAATGTGAAGGGTCAGTTGCCGCGGTTTGTCGAAGTTTTTATGGATGAGGGCGATATCGATATGAAGCGCGCAATGGCGGTTTATCGCGATAATGGGTTCAATGGTCCGTATATGATGGACCATACGCCGGGTTTTGCCCATTCCGCGTACACGCGATTGCACGGGAAGGCGTATGCGATTGGGTATATCCGCGCGTTGATTGACGATGTTTATGGGTGACGCAAATTTTGGAATTGACGATGTGAGTTGGCATAATTATTCTGTGCGTGCGAATCAGCGAATCAACGAATCAACGAATCAACGACGGAGTTTGTAACGACTTTGGGTGGTTGGGCAGGGTTCGTCTATTCGTCTATTCGTCTATTCGCGCTTTTTTCGGAGAAGGGAAGATGTTTGGATTTTTGAAGCGGTATATGCACTGGTTGCACACGCGGTGGCCCTCGGGCACGGTGGAGAAGTTGCCAGAGATGAATGAGGATGGGTCAACGGCGGTGCCGGGGCTTTATATTGTGGGGGATTTGACGGGGATTCCGCTGTTGAAGTTTTCGTCGGATACGGGGGCGCGGGCAGTGCAGACGATTGTGGGTGATTCGGGTTTTGAGCGTCGGACGCATAGGGATGGGGTGCGCGATCTGGTGATTATCGGTGGTGGGGTTTCTGGTATGGCAGCGGGTATTGAGGCGAGAAATCGTGGATTGGATTTTGTGCTGTTGGAGGCGTCAGAGCGGTTTTCTACGGTGGTGAATTTTCCAAAGGCGAAGCCGATTTACACGTATCCGACGGATATGGTTCCGGCAGGTGATTTGCAGTTTTCGGATCGGGCAGATGTGAAGGAGCGGTTGTTGGATGAGTTGGAGGAGCGGACCGCGGATATCGAGCCGGTGTTTGCGCGGGCGGAGTGCGTGCAGCGGGAAGGGGATGTGTTGCGGGTGGTGATTCCCGAGGATGAGGATTTGCTGGCGCACCGGGTGATTGTGGCGATTGGTCGGTCGGGCAATTTTAGAAAGTTAAATGTGCCGGGCGAGGATCTGGATAAGGTGATGAATCGGTTGCACGATCCAAAGGATTATGCGGACCAGGATGTGCTGGTGGTTGGTGGCGGTGATAGTGCACTGGAGACGGCGATTGCGATTGCCGAGTCCGGTGGGCGGGTGACGCTGTCGTATCGGCGCGCGGAGTTGAGTCGCCCCAAGCCCGAGAATGTGGAGAAGATTGAGGTGCTTTCGGGCGGGGAACACTTGCGAATGGCGCTGCCGAGTGAGGTGAAGGCGATTGGTGAGCAGGAGGTGGTGCTTTCGACGGGTGAGGGTGATGAGGCGATGCCCAATGATGCGGTGTTTGCGATGATTGGGCGCGAGGCGCCGCTGGATTTTTTCAGGCGGTCAGGTGTGCCGATTAGAGGGGAATGGCGCGTGGGCACTTGGGTGTCTTTTGCGCTGGTTATGCTTGCGTGTGTGTTTGTGTATCACTGGAAGACGGGTGCGGGGATTCCGATTTACGAGTGGTTTAAGGGGGCAGAGCTGTTTCCGTTTAATTTGATGCCTGCAGAGGATAAGTCGGGTCTTTTCGGGACGGTGTGGACGTCGATGACGCAACCGGGTTTTTATTATTCGCTGGCTTATTGCGCATGTGTGGTGGGGTTTGGGATTCGCAGGATTAATCGACGGCAGACGCCTTATGTGACGGTGCAGACGGTGACGCTGATGGTTATTCAGTGTGTGCCCCTGTTTTTGTTGCCGTACATTTTTTTGCCGTGGCTGGGTCACAATGGTTGGTTTTCCGATGGGGCTTTTTTAAAGCCTGTGGCCGATGCGTTGTTCCCGGCGACGGAGTGGGATGCACACGGGCGGGAGTACTGGCGGAGTTTGGGTTTTATTCTGGCGTGGCCGCTGTTTTTCTGGAATGTGTTTACGAGCCAGCCGCTGGGGTGGTGGTTGGGTATCAGTCTGGTGCAGACTTTTGTGGTGATTCCTCTGATTATCTGGCGTTGGGGCAAGGGGGCTTATTGCGGGTGGATTTGTTCGTGCGGGGCACTGGCAGAGACGATGGGGGATATGCACCGGCAGAAGATGCCGCACGGTCCTGTTTGGAATCGAATGAATATGGTGGGGCAGGTGATTCTGGTTCTGGCTTTTGTGCTTCTGGCGTTGCGTATTGCAGGCTGGTTATTGCCTTATGATCACTGGGTGAATGCGGGGTATATGGGGCTGTTTATGGGGAAGGATGTGAATTGGGGCGGTCTGGTGTTTCCGCTGACGTTTTTGAATTATCAGTGGTTTGTGGATTTGTTTTTGGCGGGTATTATTGGGGTGGGTTTTTACTGGCATTTTAGCGGGCGAATGTGGTGCCGGTTTGCGTGTCCCCTCGCTGCGTTGATGCATGTTTATGCGCGGTTTTCGCGGTTTCGGATTTTTGCGGATAAGAAGAAGTGTATTTCGTGTAGTGTGTGTACGTCGGTGTGTCATCAGGGTATCGATGTGATGAATTTTGCGAATAAGGGTTTGCCTATGGAGGATCCGGAGTGCGTGCGGTGTTCGGCCTGTGTGCAGAGTTGTCCGACGGGTGTGTTGTCGTTTGGGCAGATCGATCCTGTGACGGGTAGAGTCGCCAGGGTCGATGGGCTGGCAGCGTCGCGAGTGGTGATGGCAGAGGAGGGTGAAGGGTGAAGTACGTAGGGGCGGGTTCCCGTATAAAGGCACTACGGGACAGGCCCCGTGCCCGCCCGTTTGTCATCGCGGCATGCTTAAAGCCGCGATCCAGAATGTTTTGGTTAATATAGAGCCGGGGGTAATTTTCACAGGACTCTGCTGAGTCTAAAGTTAGAGGAGGGTAGTAATGTTGAGAGTCATACGTTTGTTGTGTTTGGGGCTGGTGTCATCGCTTGTGATGGCGGATACGGGTTTTGCCGAGAAGTACCAGATTGATCGATCGCATTCGTCGGTCGGGTTTTCGATTCGGCACTTTGTGAGCCGCACGGCGGGCAGGTTTAATCAGTTTAGTGGCACGATTGATTACGATCCTGCCGCGCCCGAAAAGACGATGATTGAAACGACGATCCAGGCGCGGAGTGTCGATACGGGGAATCAGCGTCGCGATGATCATTTGCGCGGTCCAGATTTCTTTGAGGTGGAGACTTTTCCGACGATTACGTTTAAGAGTACGTCGGCTGTGAAGGAAGGGGAAAAAATTCTGGTGACGGGTGATTTGACGATGCACGGCGTGATGAAGAGTATTACGATGCCGGTGACAGTGCTCGGCATTGGTACGCATCCGCAGCGTGGCACACCTCTGGCTGGTTTTGAGACCGAGTTGACGCTGTTGTGTTCGGATTTTGGCGTGAATAGCTGGGCGAATTTTGCCAATGTGCTGGGGGATGAGGTGCGGGTGAATATTACGATTGAAGCGGGTCCGCCCAGACAGGCTCGAGGCCAGCAAGGTCGTCGCGGTGGTCAAGGTGGCCGTGGTGGTGGTCGCGGTGGCGGGAATTGAGCAGGAGGAAAATCCTTTGAACTGGCCTGAGAAACGGCCAGTTGTACCCCGCTCCCCGACTCTCGTCATCGCGGCATGCTTAAAGCCGCGATCCAGAAGGTTTTGTTTGTTATCGCTACAACAAAAATCCCATCCTGTATTCAGGGTGGGATTTTTGCTCAATCGAATCCATCATCGCGTTGGACTACTCAACATGATGCTGGTTCTGTTGTCTTTCCATATAAGGCTTAATCGCGTATCTTCGGCCTGCTTCCAACTCAGGTGGTTGGACGGATTTCTGCTATATGGCCTACCTGCCCCATACTTCAGATTGAATTCATCTTTGAACATCTGAAAGGCTTTTTTGTCTGGATCTTCTCTGATACTGTATGAGGCCGAGCGCAATCTGTACGTGCCTACCTCGTCTCGATAGAACTTATAGGAAAGATCGATATTCAAACCAGACAATGTGCCTGCATATCTCAAAGACTTGTAAGAGCCATAGGGACCAGTGAATGTGCCTCTGCGCCCTGGAAGCATTTTCCAATCTTCCGCTTTTTTTAATTCTTCCTCTGTCATGCCCCAATGTACATCGCGCATGTCCAGTTTTTCTGTACCAGCAAAATTGGAGATAAGTTCGGTCGGTTTTGGCAATTCGGGAAGCTCTATTTCTACTTTTTCCCCCTTGAGAGCCTTTTCAAGCATGCCAGATGAGAGTTCTGTTGGATGGAACGACGCGGCGATTATGCCCTTTTGGTCGATCACAAATGTCCGTGGGATGCTCCTGATACCATAAGCTTTGAAGACTGACCGATCCGTGTCCAGTCCAATCCACGATTTCATTTCTTTCTTTTTTAGAAATGGTGCAACTACGTCTTCATCTTCACGGGTTACGGAGATAAATTGTACCGGCTTATCGCGAAATTCCTCGTTTAACTGGTTTAGATGTGGGATTGCTGCCACACAGGGCGCGCACCATGTTGCCCAAAATTCCAGGACGACAACGTTGCCCTTTAATGCGGATAAGCTTTTTTCACCTTCTGGCGCTTGCAGGAATTTTTCAATGCCCAATTCTGGCGCAGCCTGTCCAATCAGGCTCTCCTGCGCTATGACATTTGTAGCAAATATCTGAAAAATGATTGCAATTTTTAGTAGATGAGAGCGATACATGGGGCGTCTCCTCTATAAAATCGTGGTGAATAACACACACCCGCCAGTTCCAAAAAAATATAGGGAATTAGATACTAAAAAGCGATAGGCTATTTACTGGTGAAAATAAAAAAATCCCATCCTGAGTTCAGGGTGGGATTTTTGTTTATAGTTTTTCTATTGTTTCACATCTCAGTAACTACAACTCTTTTTTTCAATATGTCGAGGTCGATTTTTTGGCTGGCATAGGCTTCAATGTCGCGTTTGGCAATGCGGAATAGGATGCGGTCGGGAGGTTTAATCTCGGTTGTTTTGTCTTTGTAGCCGATTTTGAAATTGCTCTGTCCGATGAGGTTGGTGTGAACGATGATGGATTCCTCTGATGATAAGCCGCGCAGAGTTGCACTGTAGTAGGCGAGAGTTGCCAGGACCTTGGCTTTGAATGCGTCGGTGTTCCTGGTTTCGAGGTGTAATGGATCGGCCTTTTGCGAGACGAGAAAGAGTGCGCCTATGTCCTTTTGATAGAGACCCGTGCTTTTGGTGCCACTCAGAAAGTGGAGATCCGTATCCTTTTTGAGTGTATTGGTCAAAAGGTCGGCCATCATGTCGATTGAGTTGCTGCGTACACCCTCTGGTTCGTGCTCGCGAAAGGTTATTCGATCACGGAAGGCTTTTTCGTCAATTTTCCCCCGGTTGTATGCTTCGATATCGCGTTTGGTGACGGTGGCTTCGAGGAGGATACGGGTAATTTTGAATGCCCTGTTTTTGAAGTGTTCAGATTTTTTAAAAGTCTCCATTACGTGTTTTTTGATACGTATTGAGTCGGATTGGATGGACCTGATGAATTCTATGGATGGAGATCGAAAGCTGTGGAAGTCGCGTTCTGATGAGTTCAAGAGAATGGTTACGCGATCGTCATCTTTGAGTTGTCCAATGGCATTTGCATAGGTGCCTAAAAATTCGACGATTTGTTTTTTTATGGCTTCATTTTGACTTTTAGAGGCTTCTGGTTTCTTTGCGAACATGGAAAATTTGAAGATGACTTCTTCATTTTCACTGCTTTTGTCGCCTCTACTCTTCTGTATTCGCCAAACACCTCTGGTGGAGTTAGCGGGTGTAGCAATGTCACCGCTTTCGCCTTTACGGATTATCTGCATTTGAAGCCTATTTATTTCACCGTATTTTATCCCGCCGTTGGCAATGAGCAAGACGCCGTGGTTTTCGATATAAAGACCGGTTGTGGAAACATTTTTTTCGTCAAAAAATTGGTCGAGTATGCTTTCCTGAATGGAGAGGTCGCGTTTCATGCGTTTCCAGTCCATATCCGCAAAGGTCGAAGTGCAAAATGTAAAGAGAGCTATTCCCGAAAAGAGGACGGTTTGCGCGATTTTTGTCACGATGTGTTTCATTTTGAGTTCTCCTTTTTTCAAACTCGTGGATGTGGGCCAGGTCGTCTAGGGGAATCTGCATCAACCATCGGTATCATTTACGACCAGGAATTCAATTTCCCGCTGTTCTTTTCGAATTTGTAACCCGAGCTGTTTTTTCAGAGCCGCGAGCACGGAATTGGGATCGTCTTTGTCATAGGTGAGTTCCCAATCGTATTTTCCTTCTACCCCAGTACCATCCTCTACGATACGCTCTAAAACCTGCTCCAATGAGTTCGCCAGCATGCTGATTTCACCGTTCATTGTCTTTATCCTGCCATGTCCACCCATTGTCATAGATCCCGATGAACTCATTACTGAGGGCTTCAACTTTTCTGCGCTGTCTTCTCCAGTCGTGAGTACAAGGACTTCAACAGGTTTTTTCTGGTTGGAAACGCGCAACTGTAGTGATGTCGTCAATGCTTGTTGGAATAGCAATTCGAACTGATTGGTCGGCAGTCTGACGGAGATCTCGTACCGCGACTCTAAAAGTGTCTCTGGACCCAGAATCCGCGTTGTGGGAACACCATAAGCCATGCTTAAAATCTGGTGCAATGTTTTGCTCTCTGCCTCCCGTTGTTTGTATCCTTTTGAAATCTTGCTTGAACTACGGCCGCCTTCTTTTTCTGTAGGTGCAATCAGAATTTTGAAGATGGGATCGGTGCCTTCGTTTGCGACAGTTTTCGGTTTTGGCAATTTGGGACGCTCTATTTTTTCTCCCTTGATGACCTTTTTAATTATGTCAGATGAAAGCCCTACCGGATGGAGCGAAGCGGCGATTATGCCCTTTTGGTCGATCAAAAATGTCCGTGGGATTCCCCTGACACCATAAGCTTCAAAGGCTGACCGGTCCGTATCCAGTCCAATCCACGATTTCATTTCTTGTCGTTTTAGAAATGGCGCAATTATGTCTTCACCTTCATCTGTTACTGAGATAAACTGGACTTGCTTATCGCGAAATTCCTCGCTTAGCTGGTTCAGGTGTGGAATCTCTGCCACGCAGGGGGCGCACCAGGTTGCCCAAAATTCCAGGACGACAACGTTGCCCTTTAATGCCGATAAGCTCTTTTCACCTTCTGGTGCTTGCAGGTATTTTTCCATGCCCAGTTCTGGGGCAGTCTGCCCAATCAGGCTCTGCTCTCCCATTACATTCATAACCAATACTTTGGCCTGCTCAACTGTGCTTTCCTGTGCTATCACACTTGTAGCAAATATCTGAACAATTATTGCGATTTTTAGTAGATGAGAGTTATGCATTGGGATTTCTCCTTTTGTAATGAAAGTGATACATGTGACCTGTCTCCGGCTACGGCTCCTTCCGGCCCTCGGATGTGGCTGAGCCATGGCTGTGGTGTGCCACCGGTGTCAATCTATAAGGGGTATGGCTTGTGCCAGGATACACTCTGCGTTGTACTCGCGTGGGATGGTGCGAGATAAATATAGAATTTATGTTGTCGCCGGGTCTCAGAAGCAGGTCGCTTGTGGTGTAGATGGCTTTGTCAGCCGGGCGCAGGAGCAGGTCGCGGGTGTTGAATTTGTCGTGTGATTGATAGCGTTCTGAGATAGAGATACGAACTCTCCTGCGTATGGAATCGGCGATTGCCTTGCGTAAGGAATCGGGATGTATCGTATGGGGCACCGATATTGATATTGTATCAAGTTGTACGGTTTTTACCCGGATGTGCGATGGTGCTGGCCTGTTGTTGCCTTTGCCCTCCGCTTTGTCAGATGCGTGAATATTCCAGACGAGGGATAGCAGGATCGGTACTGTCATCAGTACTGTGAGTTTTCCGATTTCGCGTTTCATGGAGTCTTTCTTCTTGTGGGTATCGTGCGGTATGGTCCGTTATCTACGGGTACGCTGTTAATTTCAACTGCTTTATCATAAACAGGAGCTATCTGTCGCAGGATGTGGTCGTAGCGGGTTTCCTGTGTGTTGTAGAGGATCTGTAGTCCGCGGTCAATGTGCAGGAGGTCCTGTTGGCGCTGGGTTTCGAGTTCGCCTACGAGGCGAATGAAGGTGTTGTTGACTTCATTGCGCTGCTGGTTTTGCGATGTTTGGACGAGGCGATTAGTGTAGTCGATTAGATTTTGTTGATGGATGATAAATTCGCCGAGGGTGATGGGGGCGTCCAATGAGGGGACTTCAGTGGTGTCGGCTATGGTAACCCGTTCAGGAGAATCGCTAGATCGCAGGCTAATAGAGGTGTGGAATGCGCCGTCTCGTATGGCAAATTCGATGTTGAGAAGGGTGAAGATGAGGATTGCGGCAATGGCTACACCCGCAGTTGCCCAGGTTTTGGGATATCGCATGGGGAGCAGGTTTTGCCAGAGGGTTTGGCGTTCTTGTACGAAGAGGAGGTTCAGGTCGGGTTGTTCGTCACCCCAGGCATTGAGGATGCGGGATGTGCTGCCCAGTTCTTCAAGGGTTTGGCTGCATGACGGGCAGGTTTCGATGTGTACTTTGAGGCGTTCACGCGCTTCTGGACGGATGTCTTCGTCGTAGAGGTAGGCGATGAGTTGTTCGCGGATGATGTCACAGTTCATAACGCACCATGTCCTCGCTGATGTGCCAGCGGTCAAATATTTTTTTCAGGGCAGAGAGGCCGTAATACATTCTGGATTTGACGGTGTTGATGGGCACTTTGAGTGTTTCGGCAATTTCGGTGAATTTTAGTCCCTGATATTCTTTCATGATGATGACGACGCGCTGTTCCTCAGGCAGATTTTGCAGTGCGCGGTTGAGCAGGTCCCGAACGCTTTGTTCGTGAACCATCGCGTCTGGGGGCGTTGTTGTGTCTGCTATAGGGATGTCGAGTGTGTCGAGGGAGACGAGGGTGCGACGGCGGCCTGCGTCTCGGCAGGCGTTGAGCGCGATTTGATAGATCCACGAGGTGAATTTGTCGGGGTCGCGCAGACGCCGCATGTTTTTGTACGCGCGAATAAAGGTTTGCTGACATAGGTCGCGCGCGTCGTCTCGATTGCCCACATAGCGCAGGACAAAGTTGTAGATCGGACATTCCCAGCGTTTGACCAGGGTGTTAAAGGCCGCGATTTGTCCGGCTCGGAACTGGGCAATCAATTCCGCGTCGTTCATTAAATGAGAGACCGTGTTTGGGGTTCTGTGTGTTGGTTCACCTTTCAAGACGTTTGGTTGGGGCGAAAAGTTTTAATGATGGTTGAATTTTTTCATATTTTGAAGAAAAGTGGCTTCATGGTTAAATTTTTTACTTTAACTCACTCCTGACAACAGAGCCGTCATCGCGGCAATGTTTAAGCCGCGATCCAGAAGGTTTCACAGAGGTATTATATGCAAATTCTGATTCTATTCATAGCTTTTGCGAGTACAGCGAGTTTGGCGAGTGCCAGTGAATTAAAGAACTATTTGTTCGATATGGGTGCTGCAGATTCAAAGGTGGCATCGGGCTATATACGGGTGACGCCAGGTGATGTCTATACGGCTGAACGCGGGTATGGGTTTACCTCGCGGGTTTCCGGTGCGGTTGAAGCTGCCGAGGCATTTTCCTATTTTGGCGCGTTGTTGACGGATGGTGTTGGTGGGCGCTACGGGCGTCGGGACTATGCGCGAGAGGGGCTGGTGTTTCGGGTGGATGTGCCAGCGGGGTATTATATGGCTGAGATCGGTGTGCCCGATGGTCCGGATGCGCGGTCGCTACAGGTTTATGTGAATGGCGTTTTTGCGGCGCGTACCAGGGATGACCCGATGCGTCAGAGGGGGTGGGATCAAACACCACCGGCACTGTTGCGTTTTCCGGTGTCTGTGTCGGGAGATTCTGTGCTGATTCGCATTGAGGGTGTGGGCAGTGGCAAGCTCTATGAGTCGCAGCGGGTGGGGTTGATGTCCGTGGCGTTGCGTCCCAGCTATCCCCATTTGTTTCAACGGGTGAGTGGTCGTTTAGAGCCGGTTGATCCCGATGTTGTATTAGATCCCAATTTGCAACAGGGGCTTGCCTGGTATGATCGCGGAGATTTTGAGGGTGCCGCATCGGATTTTCGGAAGGCAGACGTTGCACCGTCAGTGAAAGCCGAGCTTCTGTTGTGGACAGCAGGCCATGTGTCTTGTCCGAATCACCGCGCTTTAATAGAGGAGGCTCTGGATTTATTAAAAAGAGATACTGCGGATGTTCGAAGTCAAAATCGCGTGCGGGATGTTCTTACTTATTTAGAGGGTCTTGATCGGGTTGAAGCGCGCAATTGGAGTTGGGCAAGGGAGAAGTTTGGGATGGGTCAGGGCGGTCGCTTATGGTATGCACAGGTGCATCTTCGCCTGGTTGCGAGCGATCCCGGAGAGCCACTTCGATTTCGCGCATTGTACGCTCTGGGCAAGGTGTATTTTGGCTATTTTATGGAGTTGCATGATGTGCGTTTTGTCGAGGCGTCGGATGAAATTTTTTTGGAGCTTCGAGAGGCATTTCTGGAAGATCGGATGATTCGCATGTATTTGGGTGAGCGTTTCGCTTATGACGATCCCAGATATACCGAAGGCGCAGAAGATGCGCCGGTCTGGGCGGCAAAACAGCGCGAGGCGCTCAAGCGGCTGCTCGATGTGATTCATTACTGGACGGATGAGCGGCAGGCTGAAAATGGCGAGATGGGTGGGCATTATGAAGATGATTGTGAGATGTTTCGGCATTGGCAGCCCGCCCTTTTTGCGGCAGATGATGCGCGCGCTATCAGGGCAATACGGCGTATGGCCGATGGGGTTTGGGATAGCGATTTGATTGCGGATGGATATAGCAAGCGAGCGTATGATGTGGAGCATTCTTCAGAGCTGATTTCCGATACGCATCCGATTCTTCTGGCAGCGGAATACGGGAATCCTGAGTATGTGGAACGCGCGATGGCAACGGCGCGGGTGATGCGTGATGTTTGGATAGGTAAGACCGAGCGGGGCAATTTGCATTTTAAGTCGATGCGCATTGGGGCGCACGAGGTGGATGAACGGACGCCGTATAATGTGGATTTGCCGTATAATGCGCGGGCGGTGAAACCGATTCGATGGTTGGCCTGGTACAATCGACACCCAGAGGCTGTGCGTCTGATTTCGGAGTGGGGAAAAAGCTGGGTTGAGGCGATTGCTCGAGAGGCAGATGGAAAACCCGCAGGGGTGATTCCGGCGGCAATTACGTTTCCGGAGAATAAGCTGAGCGGTCCGGGAGATACGTGGTATGATACGGGTATGGGATGGCTTTATTCTTTTCCGAGTGCTTCGGGGATGATTTACGATCATCTTTTGGCTGTTTGGTGGATTACGGGGAATGAGGCTTTTTTGCAATCGCACCGCGATGGGCTGGCGATTCTCGAAAATTTGGATGATCTGCCCGCAGATGCCGAGGTCGGCTCTCGCGCCTGGGCTTTGCGCCGGGTGCTGGATCCGGGACGCTTTTCGAGCTATCGGTTGCTTACGGGTGATGCGCGATACGATGCCCTGTTTCGAGAGGGTGGGTCGAGTTATTTGCGATGGCGATTGACGGGTGATGTGTCGTATCTAATTTCGGGGTGTGAGCATAGTATTAATAGTATGCGGATTAACCGCCCGTTTCTGACTTCGGAAGTTTATTTTACGGATCGCGTGTTTGTTCGAGGGGCTGAGCATTTGCTGGCGATGTACACAGGTGATGTGACCCGGGCAGGCGATTTTCCGAGTTTTGCCG
Source organism: Gemmatimonadota bacterium (assembly GCA_009838845.1). Lineage (NCBI taxonomy): Bacteria > Pseudomonadati > Gemmatimonadota > Gemmatimonadota bacterium. The sequence goes on from VXRD01000002.1 coordinate 21,292, forward strand.
TGACGTGGAAGAATACGGGTGCTGATTTTGCCGCGCTGGTGACAGAGAGCAGCGATAGGGTGTTGCGTGTGTTGGTTTATAATTTTGAGGCTGAGGAGAAGATTGTGGGTATGCGTCTGTGGCGTTTGGAGGATGGGGTTTATTCGGTTGTCGGCAAAGGGATGGGTCAGGCAGATATTTTTCGGCGGGATGGGGTGCGTGTTCGACGGGGAACAGAGGTTGTGGTTGATTTGCCCTCACGAGTATTGATGCGGATTTCGATTGATCTTACAGGTGAGGTTCAAGAGGTGGCTGAGTATTTGCCAGATGCTGGTATTTCCGCGCGCGATGTGGTGGTGGATGGCGATAGCGTGCGGGTGACGGTACACAATATTGGTACTGTGGATGTTGAAAATTTAACGGTTGCTCTGTACGATGGTGAGACGGCTCTGGGGCGCAGGGTAATTCAGAATTTAGAAGCGCCTCTGGATTTGTTGCCGAGAACAAAGCAGGTCGCGTTTTCCATTGGTTCTGATATGCCGGATGTTGTTACCGTAGTTCTCGATCCCGAGGAGAAGTTGGAAGAGATTACGCGCGTGAATAATCAGGTGACTGTGGCTGTGAAATAGGTGGAGAAATGATGCCTTCAAGCCAGTTTGAGTTTTTCGGTTTTGCTCACATCGCTGCGATGGGCGTGATTCTCGCTGTGCCGATTGTTTTGACGCTTGTTGTCAGGCGGCTGGATTCGGAGAGGACGACTCAGGCAATTTGCTGCGCGTTTGCGGGGGTGATTGCGCTCAACGAGGTGCTGAACTGGAGCTATCGATTGGCGACGGTTGGAGTGCATGAGTTTGTGCGGGAGTATATGCCGTTGCATGTTTGTGGGATTGCTGTTTTTGCGGCTGTGATTACGCTCGTTTCCCGGCGGCAGACGGCTTATGAGATTGCCTATTTCTGGGGGCTTGTCGGCGCGACGAATGCGGTTGTGACGCCTCAGCTTGAGTTCGGCTATCCGCAGTATCGCTTTTTTCAATATTTTATCGCGCATGGCGGTATTGTGGCTGCTGCGCTGTTCGCCACATGGGGCCTGGGTATGCGGCCGACAGCGAGATCGGTGTTGCGCGTTTTTGTTTTGCTAAATCTTCTGGCGATTGTTTTGATTGGCGTCAATTTGATGCTGGGGAGCAATTATATGTTTCTCTGCCAACCGCCTGATACAAAATCGCCTTTTTTCTTTGCGCCGTGGCCGTGGTATCTCTTATTCCTCAATGGGGTGGCATTGGTATTATTTTATGTGCTGTTTATTCCGTTCGCGAAGAGAAAGTTATACGCTTCAAATTCGTTGAGATGATAGATCAATACGCAAAATGCCTGATTCTCTTGATACTTGTGGGCGCGAGTGCGTGTTTTGCGGCGACGCCTTTTACGCCTCGTCACCCGGATCCCGTGCATGAGTCCTGGCGCTGGCGATTTTTTCCAGAGTTGAAGGGGCAGGGGGCGTCGTGTTTGGTGGAGGATGGGGATGGTAATTTTTTATTTGGAACGGATGATGGTATTTATCGCTATGACGGGATGAACTGGCGCGTTTTTCCGTTTGATGAGGGGATGGTGGGGGCGCAGATCAATGCGCTTTACGTCGCTCGGGACGGAGGTGTTTATGTGGGGTCTGATCGGGGTGTTAGTCGTTTCGAGAATGGGACATGGGAACGGGTATTTCCATCTGAGGGAGAATGGAATACCTATGATTTGATGGAGGCAAAAGATGGAAGCCTGTGGGCGGGTACGGAGTGGGGTGCGCTCAGGTTGACGCCGGATGGGGCAAGGTTGTATGTGGCTGCGGAGGATACGACAGGTGTTCGGGAGATGGTGTCCGATGCGGTGACTTTTGTTGTGGTTCCTTTGGTCAATCGGAGGTTGATGGTTTATGACGTGTGTGAAGGGTCCGACGGAGCGATCTGGTTTGGGACTTACGACGGCGATTTGATTCGTTTTGATTTTGCATCGGGCTATCGGCGTTTCAGTGGGGAGGATGGGATCGATCAGGGTACGTATCCGAGGATCTGTGTGACAGAGGATGGCGTTGTTTGGGTTGTGTATGGTGACAATAGCAAGCGTGTCAACCGGTTTGACGGGGAGAAGTGGGAGGCTCTCGAAGTTGGTGATCTGGGTCGCGATCACTATTATACGTCTATTCTGGAGAGTGGGGATGGGACGCTCTGGATTGGCGGTAGCCGTTTAATTGCCCATAGGGATGGTGTGTGGCGTGTCTATGATTCGAGCGTGTCTTCGCATCATATGGAACTCCACGAAGCCACGGACGGCGCGCTCTGGATTGTGGGAAGGGGAGAAGAAGCTGTGCGTCTGGATTTGAGTGAGAACCAGACGCAGACTTATGAGGGTCTCATTTTTCAGTGTGATACGCCCGATGGAGCACAGTGGTTTATCTCACAGGATAACGGCGTTGTGCGTTATGATGAGCAGGGGTGGACGCGGTTTGGGGTGGAAGATGGTTTGATGGATACGCCGAGTAAGCTTATCGCGACGCGAGATGGCGCGCTTTGGGCTGCAGGCAACCACGAGCATGTCGCGGCTACAGCGCGGTTGGATGGTTCTGTATGGATTCTTAAACGCCACCCTCAGCTTTCCTGGAGTGTTGATCCGCGTGCGGTTTACGAAGCGTTTGATGGCTCTTTGTGGTTTGCCGCGGCTGAGGATTGGTGGTTATATGATTTTCTCGGTGGGGTCGTGGTTTTCGATGGGACGAGTTGGACACATCACACTGCTCCGGGTATTACGCATTATGCTCGTGGGATCGGGCAGAGTTCTGATGGGATTTTGTGGTTTGGCGGGCGATTGCTCGGCTTTGATGGGGTGCGAAGCGTGCCGTTCACGGGTCCAGGGGTGTTGGCTGAAGATTTTATTGATGCTGTCTGTACCACGCCACGGGGCGACCTGTGGTTGGGGTCCCAAACTTATGGGGTGTTTCGGTATGACGGGACGGAGTGGCTGCGGTTCGATTACGGAGACGGGCTGGCGGACAATAGGGTGCGAAGCATTTTTCAGGATCGGGACGGTGCGATCTGGGTGGGGACAGCAGAGGGGGTCAGCCACTTTGATGGGCGTACATGGTTAACACAGGCTTTACCTCCTGATTTTCCGCGCACAGAGTTTTATGATCCGATTCTCCAGTCTCGAGACGGGACACTCTGGCTCAATTCTGTATCTGATGTAGATGCCTGGTACAGACGGTCGGAATCTCGGGGTATAGCAGCACCCTGTACTCTGCGTACTATCCGATATGTGCCAGAGACCGATCCACCTGAGACCCTGATGTCCCTTGCTCCGGATGAAGTGTCTGAGGATGGAGAGATAACTTTTGCGTGGACAGGGACAGATCTCTGGCGAAGCACATTGCGCGAAGATTTGCAATTCGCCTATCGTTTGGATGGCGGGGAGTGGTCGCCATACAGTGGGCATTCGGTCCGTTCTTTTGAGAATCTGGATGTGGGGGCGCATACGTTGGAGGTTAAAGCGCGCGATCTGGCGTTTAATGAAGATCCTGTGCCGTCGCTGGTGCAATTCAATGTTGTTCCGCTGGTGTGGCGCCGTCCGTGGTTTATTGGGTTGATTTCAGGGTTTGTGATTCTCACGGGGTATCTGGTCTCGCGGATTATTGTCAGGGATCGGAGGCTGCGGAAAGCAAATGAAGATCTTGCATCTGCTAACGAGACGCAGCTTTTGCAGTCCGCGCGTCTGGTGTCGCTGGGGCAAATGGTTGCGGGTGTGGCACACGAGCTCAACCAGCCGCTGACGGTTGTCGAGACGACTGCTGGGGATATTTCCCTGCGGCTGATGGAGGGGATACCGCTTGAGACGGATGAATTGCGGGAGATGATGGCGGATGTTCGGGGTGTGGTCAACAGGATGGCGGGTACTGTCGATCATTTGCGCGTGTTTTCGCGCGATGCGTCCGAGGAGCCGCGCCAGGCGATGGATGTGAATACGGTGATTGAGAGCAGTCTGAAGTTGATGGGGTCACAGTTCGAGAATCACGGGATTGATCTCGTGCTGGATCTATCCGACGCGCTCCCAGAGGTCTGGGGACATCCGCATCCGCTCGAGCAGGTGGTTCTCAATTTGCTGTCCAATGCCCGGGATGCAGTGGATGAGCGGGCGGAGATGGAGGGGATGGGTTATGATAAGTGGATCTGGATCCGGGCACGGGCTGAGGATGATGCGGTTGTTATCGAAGTGGAGGATAATGGGGTTGGGATGGATGAGGCGACCCGGCAACGTCTTTTTGAGCCTTTTTTTACGACTAAGGATGCGGACCGGGGTACGGGTTTGGGTTTGTCGATTATTTATGCTATTGTTCGCAAGCACAATGGGCAGATTACTGTGGAGAGCGAGCAGGGCGTGGGGACGACGTTTAAGGTGATGTTGCCGGTGGAGGAGTAGTAGGGGTTTCTATATAGGACGCATACGCCGATCGCACGATTTCTTCGGACGGTTTGTCGCGAATAGAATACGTGCGGCGACGTGCCCAGTATCTCGCCCACCGTTCGTCGCTGGCTATCCAATTATCCCAATAGAAGACACCATTTACTATCCCAGGGTACTGAGTCAGGGTGTTGATTAATGCCTTGTAGATGTTGGCCTGAGTTTCCCGCCCGTCATCCAGTCCATTGCGGTTCGAGTCGGTAAATACGAATCGCCGGTTTTGCGCTGATGCATCACCCGGTCGTTCGGGTGTTTCAATCACGTCCATAGCACCGTATTCGGTAAACACGATGGGCCGGTCGGGATTTCTGTTCGCAAGCGGAATGAGATGATTTTGGAATATCTGCCTGTAACGCGTCTGGAAACTTTCGACGCTCAGTACCGTTGACGGACGAGAGTCCGTCAGTGGAAACCACGCACTGATGCCAATGATGTCGAGATTCAGGTCTGTCCATAGATGACCTGCGCCCGATCCCGGTCCGTAAAAGTGGGATGCCGTGAGTACGTCGTAGTGCATGTCATAGGTTAGCAGGCCACTGTACACGGCACGTACGCTTTGCACCATTGATCTGAGTTCTCGACCAAACGCATTTGTCATATAGCTTCCTGAACGCGTGCGAAAGAGCCGGTCAGTCTCCGTTCCCAACGAGTATAAACGCACGCCCTCGTCCTCTGCTATTCTGGCGAAGTGTACCGCCTGTTGCGTGTAGGTTGCCCAGAATTCGGCGACAAAACGCCGATGATGCGGATGATCTGGACGCCAGGGCCAGTATTGGGGCAATATCAACCCATAGATATTCGGATTATCAGGCGGAACGCCGCCAGGAGCCGGGTCTCCGAGTTGCCACCTGCGTACCGGACGTGCGGCGGTTTCAGCCTCATAGGCTTCGAATGCCAGGGTCAGATAGACGTCTATCCCGTGATTTCTAAATTCTCGGATCAATTGTCTGAGTGCTTCATCTGAAAAAGTGGGAATATCTACATTTGATGCGTACACGCGTTCGACTGTGCTGTCCATGCTGTCGTCGTAATGCAGCGCGACGGATAGGCCGATCCAGTTTACATGCAGGCTCTTTAGCCATTGGATATAGTCCAGAGGTATGAGCGTTCCGATCCTTCCAGCGGCTTCCCATTGATCTACGACATAGCCAGTATCTCCCCAATTACCCGCAGCATGAATGGCGCGTAGTGGAAAATTTATTTTCGTGTCTATCGCCTGGGGCACTGTTTTGCCAAAGTTGCTGGCAAAGATCAGAAAGTCCGAAAATGCAATCGCGCCATCGCCATTCAGGTCGAATCGGTCTTCATATTTCTCATCACCACGACTCGTCCCGAAGTGTTCGACAAATAGCAAAAAGTCTGGAAGATCCACGACGCCGTTTTCGTCAAAGTCGGGGAGAGGGCTGGATTGTGATGCATGCGCGAGAGATAGACTGGTCCATAGACAGACCACAAGCGGGATACACAAACGCTTCATGCTGCACCTTTCTGTGCGTTGTTGAAAAGAACACGCGCCCAAAATATATTTTCACGGGTGATAGGTAAAGCGTATTTGACCTGTTTCATTGAGAAAAGCCCAAGGTTTGTAGGAGGACGTTGGGCTTTTGTGTGGTTTGTTCTCATTAGTTTCGTGCCATATCCCAATGATATAAGATGAGTTACATCAATTTTTATTTATACGACAATTTTGTTGACGACGGTCTTGTTG
>VXRD01000003.1 GCA_009838845.1 Gemmatimonadota bacterium
ACATACGAGTTCTGTGGCTTCTGTGGCGTTTTCCCCGGATGGCAGCACATTAGCCGGTGGGAGTAGAGACGGGACAATTCGATTGTGGGATGCTGCTACCGGAGGACATAAGGCGATCCTTACAGATCATACATCACGGGTTTATGCTATTGCATTTTCTCCGGATGGTGGCACGCTTGCCAGTGGGAGTAGAGACGGGACAGTTCGATTGTGGGATGCTGCCACCGGGCAACTCAAGCGGACACTTGAGACGCAGGAGATTTATGTCTATTCCCTGGCGTTTTCTCCGGATGGCGACATATTTGTTTGTGGGACTGAAACCGGGGTTGTCCTATTGTGGGATGCTGTTACCTGGCAACGCAAGAAGCTATTTGATGAGCGTACAACGAGGTTTAGTTCCGTGGCGTTCGTAGCTTTTTCCCCAGATGGTGGCACGCTTGCCAGTGGGAGTGATGACGGGGCCGTTCGGTTGTGGGATGTTGTCTCTGGACAACTCAAGCGGACACTTAACCATTGGAGTTCTATCAATTCTGTGGCGTTTTCTCCGGATGGTGGCACGCTTGCCAGTGGAGATTGGGGTAGTACGATTCGAGTGTGGGATGTTCTTACCGGCCAACTCACAGAGACACTTGGCGACGTGCCTATAGGCGGGAATGAGATACCTTTTCGTTCCGTGGCATTTTCCCCGGATGGCAGCACATTAGCCAGTGGAAGTAATGACGGCATGGTACAGTTGTGGGATGCCGTTACCTGGCAACACAGGGCGACTCGTAGATGGCCGATGTCGGCGATTAGATCGGTAGCGTTTTCGCCAGATGGAAGTAGGCTTGCCAGTGGAAGCGGAAGTGGCGCAATTCGGTTTCTGGATGTTACCACTGGCCGAGATACGGCGACCCCTATATGGTTTCCGTCAGGGGTTAATTCGGTGGCGTTTTCCCCGGATGGTAGCACGGTTGCCGGTGGGCATGAAGACGGGACAGTACAGTTGTGGGATGTTGTCACCGGACAATTCAAAAAGACTCTTACAGGGCATGAGGACGATGTCAATGCTGTGGCGTTTTCACCAGATGGTGGCCTGCTTGCCAGTGGAAGTGATGACCTGATGATTCGGTTGTGGGATGTTGTCACCGGTGAGAACAAAAAGGTCCTTCAACATGTTACTTCTGTTCGTGCCGTAGCGTTTTCCCCGGATGGTAACACTCTTGCTGTTGGAGGTAATGAAGTAAAGATTCGGTTGTGGGATGTTGTCACTGGTCAACTTATAACAACTCTTGAGGGACATAGCGGTGGTATCAGTTCCCTGATGTTTTCCCCAGATGGTAGCACGCTTGCCAGTGGAAGTTGGGACCATACAGTTCTGCTGTGGAATATGTTACTGTACATTACACCTCAACCCTCTGTTCTCGATTTTGATGGCGATAGTGCTGTTGGTTTTGCCGATTTTTTGCTTTTTGTGTCACAGTTCGGGGTCAGTGAGGATGACGAGGGATATGAAGCGCAGTTTGATCTGGATGGGGATGGGACAATTGGATTCGGAGATTTTCTGATTTTTGCTAATGCTTTTGGCAAAGCCGTATCATCAAATTGACAATGTTAAAAGATATATTGGCTAATTGCGAACGGCCTGAAAATGGATCTACTCGTAACTGGTATGAATAAAGATTGAGGGGGTACTTTTATGAGAATAGTGTATAAGGAGAATATCTTGAAACCAATCGTTTTTATCATCGCAGCCCTTTTGTTCAACGCGATAGTCCCCACCCTCGCACACGCAGCCATACTCTTGCATGGGTCACGTGTCAATGCCAATACGCTTGTTCGAGACGCTTATGTACATGTCACCTATGGCGACCGCAGTGGTGAGCAGAAAGTCGTGAAGGGATGGATTGATACGATTGGTGACAGCACGTTCACCATTCGCAGCGGAGGCACTAAAAACAGAACGGTCATCGCCTACGACAGCGTTATTGCCGTGATTATGAGCGATGAATCAACCGTCCCCGTAAAGCAGATGAATGACGTGAATCGGTTTCTTCAACAAAGCCCTGTTGTTGCATACTTACAGGGGTCACGTGTCAATGCCAATACGCTTGTTCGAGATGCTTATGTGCAAGTTACCTATAGCGACCGCAGTGGTAAGCAGAAAGTTGTGAAGGGATGGGTTGGTGTGATTGACGACAGCACGTTTACTATTGGTAGCAGAGACATTAGAAATAGAACGGTTATCGCCTACGACAACGTCATAAGCCTTGTCACAGTCATTGCAAAACCTACTCCCATTGTAACACCTGCTTCAGGTATCACACACCTCATAGGGATGATGGACCCCAGCGGTCGGATCACCATAAAGGCGGCTGGTGGGTTTGTGGTAGGCATCCCTTTAGCACGCCTGGGTTTGGATACAGGATCCAGTTATAGCAAGAAGTTAATAGGTTTTATGGCTGGCTATACACTCGGCGTGGCGGTCGGTGTGAGCATGTTGGATCCTTATGATCAGTTTACGAGTTCGTTTGTAGGCTCTTTTATAGGAGCCAGCGCAGGTATGGGACTGATCCCTGTTGATGTTGGTTTAGCGGCAATGGCTGTTGTAATTTTTCCAATTACAGGTGCGGTAATCGGCTCTGAGTTGTCGCGCAGACCGCCCGAAGCGAGCTATTTTTCTGTGGGTCTCGCGCCCGACCGTGACGGAAATTTATCAGCGGTTGCTACGTTGCGGTTTTAAATGGCTCCCAAAATCTGCTCAGACAGATGAGGTGGTTTAAGAATAAATCCACAAAAAAAGCGACCATTGAGTCGCCCAAAATAATATCTCCATATCTCGCACTTTATCCGCGATGATCAATTCCTCCCGTTATTTCTACCTGAAGGTGAACACACAGGAGACCCCCGTGAAAAGTTTTCTCAAAAGCACCGTTCTATTCGCGCTATTTGGCCTGATGGCCTGTGGAGGAAACAGCAAAGATACACTGGGACCAGGGGATTTGGACGAGATAACAGCGGGCACAATGGGTATTTGCTACAGAACCCCACAGGTGCGCGATGCCATCCTGGCTATGCTATCCGACATCGATAATTGTGCCCTGGTCACAGAGACGCATTTATCCTCAATCACGCGTCTGGATCTGAATGACCAGGGAATCACCGATTTGCGGAGAGCCGACTTCTATGGCCTGGACAACTTGCCAGGGCTATCTCTTTCCTTTAATTCTTTAAGCACTCTAAAAGAAGGCGTGTTCGCCGGTTTATCCAGTTTGAAAAGTTTAGATCTTAGCTTCAATAGTCTGCACACCCTACCAGCCGGTGTGTTTTCTGGCCTGGATAGCTTGCGATGGTTAGGTCTTGACTACAACTCTTTAAGCACCTTGCCAGCCAGTGTGTTTTCTGGCCTGGATAGCTTGCGAGTTCTCAGACTTGGCAGCAATGATCTAAACACGCTACCAGAAGGCGTGTTCTCGGGCCTGTCCAAACTGGGGGAACTGGAGTTGCAAAACAACGCTCTGAATACCCTACCAACTGGTGTGTTTTTGGGCCTGGATAGCTTACGAGTTCTCAATCTGGAAAATAATGCTCTAAACACATTATCAGAGGGCGTGTTCTCACATCTGGACAACTTGCAAAAGATAGACCTTAGTTTCAAGGACCTGCAAACACTACCCCAAAATGTGTTCTCAGATATGCCGACCAATTTGCAAACATTAAGGCTGCACACGACCGGTCTCCACACGCTACCAGAGGGTGTGTTCTCCAGCTTGAATAACTTGCAATTCTTATCTCTTTATTCTAACGGTTTAAACACACTGCCAGAGGGCGTGTTCACCGGTTTATCCAGCTTGAAAAGCCTATCTTTTTCCAGCACTTTTTTGCAAACCCTGCCAGAGGGCGTGTTCTCACATCTGGACAACTTGAAATACCTATCTCTTCATTCTCACGATCTGTTGAGTACCCTGCCAGAGGGCATATTCTCAGACCTGGACAACTTGCAAAGGATAGACCTTTTTTTCAACGATCAGCTAAGTACACTACCAGAGGGCTTGTTTGCCGGCTTATCCAACTTGCAGGATCTAAATATTACTTCTAATGATCTGCTCAGCACACTACCAGAGGGCTTGTTTGCCGACTTATCCAACTTGCAATGGCTAAATCTTTCTGGTAATGATCTGCTGAGTACACTGCCAGAGGATATATTTTGGGACCTGTCCAGCTTGCGAACGCTACAACTTTACGACAATAATCTAAGCAGGCTACCCGAAGGGATATTCTCTGGCTTGTCCAGGCTGAAGTTACTATGGCTTCATTGGAACCCCGGAGCTCCCTTTACTCTGACAATAGAGTTGGAACGCACAGACAATATGGACAATAATGCACAGGGACCCGCTACCATTGTAGTCAAAGTTGCCGAGGGGGCACCGTTCGATATGACCGTCAGTCTGTCGGCACAGGGCGGCACCTTGTCGGCCAATACAGCTACGATTGTAGCGGGTGAGATTAAAAGCGAACCTGTTATGGTACCGCCAGGTGAGGGTAATTCGGTCACAGTGCGTCTGGGTCCAGCACCTGCACTGCCACAATTTTTGAACCACGCTGGTATCCAGACCGCCGTGGGAGATTCGCTCATTCTATTTGGACAAGCGGCATCGAGATAGCGGTGGTGTTTACGTATTTCAACAGGAGGAATTTATGGCGCGAATAGCGGCAATCGTTCTGGTCCTGGGCCTGTGTATGCCAGAGACCTTATTGGCCTGGGTGACCTTTGAAGCCGATGAAATTGATAGCAGCACGGTTAAACCTGGTGCCTATGTCGAGATTATCTATGGGAGGGGGGAGCGAGACCCGGTGTCAGAGGAGTGGGAGAGACTGGATACGGCAAGGGGATATATTCAAGCTATTGATACAGAGACTCTGACTATTGGCGAACGATTTTGGAAGAAGGTAATTGCATTAGAGCATATTCAAAAGCTGATCATTGCAACGTCTGCTCAGGAGGAAAAAAGAAAGTCATCCTTCGAACTCGGGGCAGACCTTCTATCCGTCGAATTCCAGACTGGTCAGTACGCTTCCACGACACTTATCAATATGGGAGGTGGTCTGGTAAGAACATCTCCGTCCATCTATATGTCCAGTTTCTTTTTTAACAAATTGGCTTTTGACCTGGGACTGGGGCTTACCTCCTGGTCCTATGACGGGGGGAACAATACCTCATGGATGACGCGCAGTGGATTCACTTACTTTCCTCAAGGAGCAGCTTCGAACTCTGTTTACGTCAGGTCTGTCTTGGCGACATTGAGTACGGATAATTCCAGCACTCAATTTGGTGCGGGAGGAGGTCTTGGATATCGCCACGTTTTCCAGAACAGGATGGCTGTGAGGTTGGAGACATCGTATATACGATGGTTCAGGGCAAAAGAGAACCATATCGCGGTTCGTTTGAGCTTTGGTGTTGTTCTCGGAAGCAAGGGTGCTTTCCCGGAGCCTGAATGAGACAACGAGGGACATATCGTCTTATCGATAGCGTTTCATTCTCGATTTTTTAAAAGGCCAATCGCGAAAGGTGAATGATTATGAGACGATATACGCTAATTGGGTTATGCACGCTGATTGGGTTGATGTCAGATGAGGGATTTGCCCAGGAGTATGTCAGGAGAACGGGGTTCATTTTTCTGCAGTTTCCCACCAGTGCTCGCACGATGGCTTTGGGTGAGGCGGGCGTAGGGTTGATCGGAAGCGGGCAGGCTATTCTGTACAATCCAGCAGGACTGGCTTTTATGGAAGGGCGGGAAGCGTATTTTACGTATGTAGATTGGATTTTTAGTACCAAGCACTATGTGGCTGGCGTTTCAGCAAATGTGCCGCGTATAGGGACATTTGGGTTGTCTGTTGTGAATCACGATATCGGTCCTGTCAGATTTGAGAATACCACGCAAGAAACCAGCAAGTATGCCATTTCAGTGGCTTATGGGGGCATGATTACCGACCGGATTGCGGTGGGGACCACCCTCAAGCTGATCCATGAGAGTTATTCCTGGGAGGATCACAAGCAAAATGTCTTTGCCGTTGATTTGGGCACGTATTTTGCCACGGGATTGCGGAATACGGTGATCGCGATGGGTGTGGAGAACTTGAGCACGAGCGGGTTAGGCGAGCCAGAGCAAGGGGGACTCCCAAAAAATATGCGGATGGGAGTGCTCATTGATGTGGTTGCTCTGACGGATGTTGGTCCCTTGCCTCATAATCTGGACCTGGTCGTGGATGTGAATAATCCAAATGATTCTGAGGATGGTTTCTACACAGATATAGGTATCGAATATACATATATGTACCAGACCGCTATAGGCGATATGTTGGGATTTTCACTACGAGCAGGACATCAAAAAAGGCCCCGAAGCCTAATAGATCCCAACACTCTGGGTATTGGCGTGCTGTTTAAGACCCATGGTATAGGCTTAAAGGTGGATTACACAAGCAAGTCCTTTGGCGCCCTTTTCGATGATGAACGGGTGCATATTCTCAGCGTTGCTTTCAATTTTTAGAGTGCGGTTCACTGATTCGGTCAGGAGATGGATAGCCACAGTCGTTTTGATTCTGGGCAGGTGTATGCCAAAAATTCTGAAGGATAAATTTATGAAAAAATTAACCGTAGTCTTTGTTATTACAAATCTCCTGCTCAACGCGATGGCTCCCACGCTCGCGCACGCAGCCACATATCTGCAAGGCACACAGGTCAATGCCAATACGTTGGTCCAAGATGCCTACGTTGCAGTCACATATTACGATAGCAAAGGCAAACAGAAATTGGATAAGGGGTGGATTGATGCGGTTGATGAAACTTCGTTTACAATTCGCAGTGGACACTGGACCAAGAAAAACATTGCATACGCCAAAGTGCTGTCCGTGATTATGAGCGAAGAATCAACCACGCTAAAGCAGATGAATGAGGTGAATCGGTTTATTGGAGAGAGAAAAAAAGAGGAAGAGTTGAAGGCCATCACGATCATGTCACGCGGGCAGATTGATCCTGCAAAGATTACGAAGAGATGGTATGCCCATGTCATCTACATTAGAAAAAAGATAAAAAAAACAGCAACTGGAAAGATTATCCATAAGGACTCAGACCGTATTGTAATCCAAAATAGGGAGGAGTTCTGGAAAAGCTGGAAAATAGCATACAGCGAGATTGATAGACTCGCTATTGCGAAACATCAACGAGATATTGAAGGATGGATGGTTATGCAATTGCTCCATGAGGGAAATGCCAAAGTGCGTGCCCGCGTTCCTTCAATTCAAAAGCAATGGATGATTGGCAAGGTTGAAAAAATGACGCAAGACACACTCGTTGTCCGTGGAGAACTTGCACTTTATGGACGTAAGGTGCCTCTTTCTTCAATTTCCGATTTTGAAGTGAACATTGGACAGCATAGAAACACGGGGAAAGGCTCTATATTCGGTTTGGCTCTCGGTCTTGCTATCCTTGCTCCAGTTGCGATAGCAGACGCGAGAGATGAGGACGAATGGCAAAGATTTGCCACAATCGTGACCGCGACGTTTATATCTCTACCTATTTGGGTTCTCTCCACTATCATTGGTGCTACAATAAAATCCGACAAATGGATCGAGGTGTCGCCCCAGAGTCTCAACCTGAGCCTCACACCTACATCCACAAAAGGGCTTCGCGCCGCACTCACGTTTAATTTTTAATTGAGGTTGGCGAAAAATAAATAAAAAAAGCGACTCTGATAGTCGCCTAAGAATAATGCCTTCGTATCTCGCACTTTACACACGCTGTTTGGCGGGTCGTGCGGGTGCGCCCATCAACATGCCTTCTGCACTGATGTCTTCGTCAATATCCGGCCAGTGAACACCCTGACCATCGCCGATAAATTCATAGTTTTCACGCTGAGCAGGCGTTGCGTCTGCAAGTCGCCAGGACCAGACGAGCGGTACACTGATTGTCCGACCATCCACCAAATCAGCGATGATCAATTCCCCAGTGATCCTGATGGCTTTGATGCGAGGTTCAGTATTATTCGCAGTGTTCACGCCATGCCTCCAAAATTATCACGTAGTTCGATTGGATTAACCGCCGAATCTCACTCAATTCATGAGGAGAGAACCCGTAATTTTTGCATAATGCAATGGGTTCGAGCCAATATTTGCATGTTCTTCTGTCTCGTCTCACATGCACATGCCGAGGTTCATGACAGTCAAAACTATAAAAGAAAAATCGATATGGCCCCTGTATGTTGCTGACCCTTGGCATTATGCCCTCCAGCTTGAATTAGATTACTCAATATTCAAGGTTATATCAACAAAAAAATAGGAGAATCTCATGTACACAGAGCACAATGTTCGTCAAACCATCGCCATCCTGGTCACTACAGCCCTCCTGCTCATCGCGATGGCTCCCACACTTGCCCACGCAGCCACATATCTACAAGGCACTGAGGTCAATACCAACACGTTGGTCCAAGATGCCTACGTTGCAGTCACCTATTACGACAGCAAAGGCAAACAGAAATTGGCGAAGGGATGGATTGATGCGATTGGCGATAGCACGTTTACCATTCGCAGCGGAGGCATTAGAAACAGAACGGTCATCGCCTACGACAGCGTTATCGCCGTGATTATGAGCGATGAATCAACCGTCCCTGTAAAGCAGATGAATGACGTGAATCGGTTTATTAGAGAAAACAATAAAGAAGAAATTTTGAAACAGCCCGATAAAAAAAATAGCAATAAATGGTCGGCTGGCTTTTTTGGCGGTGTTCTTTTAGGAGCAACGGGAGGGCTTATTGGATTCACAGTTGCAGAAGACTGCCCAGAAGATGGAGATTTTTGTGGTCCGGGTTTTGCTGCTGTTTCCTTGGGCTATATAGGTTACGTAATCGGCGTGCCTATAGGTGTGAGCATAGTGTCATCTGATCCCATACCGCCAATGTTAGGTAGTGGAATGGGAGTCGTAGCAGGCTGGTCAATGACTACTACGCTCTCCGATAAGCTCTGGCCCTCGGTGCTGATCTGTCCATTAATTGGAGCGGTGATGATGTCCGAGTTGTCAGATGCCTTTAAAGTTCGCCGTTTTTCTGTGGGACTGGCACCTAATTCGGATGGAAGATTATCAGCGATTGCTACGTTTCGGTTTTAGATAGCTGTCGTTCAGATGTAAATCAGCGGGTCTATGCCGTCAATGCCATCTCTGTCTATGACGGATTGCTGAACATCCGCAAGATTATTTCCCGTATTGCCGGATTCATTAAAATAAATTAGATACATTGGAGTCTCACGTTTCACATACGCTGTTTTGCTTGTTCGATTACTTGTTCGGTAGCTTGTTCGGTTTCCTTCCTGAGCGACTGCAAGAACCTGAATCGTTACTAATTTTTTTTAGTTCCCAGAATCCAACACCCGGAATCCATACCGCTGAAAGACCGTAGCCGCTGTGTCTGATTGAAAAAAGTGCATGGCGGCTTCGACTGTTGGTGTGCGTCGTCCTTTTACGATGGCGATTGGATAGACAATGGGTGTGTGCAATAGGGAGTCGGGAAGTGTGGCAATGACTGCGACGCCATCGCTGATTGTCGCATCTGTGGCATAGACAATGCCGGCGGCACATTCTCCGCGGGCGACCAGTGTGAGTGCGCCGCGTACGTCCATTGTCGGGGCGATGCGGTTTTTGAGCAATGTCCACCAGCCCAATTTTTTCAGGGCTTCTACAGTGTAGATACCCGCAGGCACGTGAGATGGGTCGCCCAGGGCTAATTGTCCATCGAATGCGCTGGGGAAGTCAAAGTCTGCGTGGGGTTCGACAGAGAATTTTTCATTTTTGGGGGAGATAATTACGAGGGCGTTGCCCAGTAGATCGATTCGGGTATCGGGTTCGATCAATTTTTCCGTTGCCAAAAAATCCATCCATTTTACATTAGCTGAAAAATATATATCCGCAGGCGCTCCCTGGGCTATCTGTTTGGCGAGGATCGAAGAGCTGGCAAAAGACATTCGCAACGATATGCCCTGTTTTTCTGCGGTTTTGGAGAGGTCTTGCAGTGCGCTTGTCAGGCTGGCTGCAGCATATACGGTGACGGGTTCGGCAAGGGTGATTCCGCGCGTTGAGAAACAGGTTGCGATGAAGATGTAGATGAATAGTTTTTTCATGGGATAAGGAGAATAGTATGTCCGATTTTTGGGTTCAAGATAGCGAGACGATGTTGTTGATTGGCGATAGTATTACGGATTGTGGTCGGCGTGCGGCTGAGGCACCGCTGGGCAGTGGATATGTGCGGGCGTTTACTGAGATTGTGACGGCACAGTTTCCCGAGCGAAAGATCGCGTATATCAATAAGGGTATTGGCGGTAATCGCGTGACGCATTTGCACGAGCGCTGGCGAGAAGACGTGATTGATCACGCGCCGGATAAGTTGTCGATTAAGATCGGGATCAACGATTTGCACAGCGTTTTGCGACAGGCGGAGGATGCGGTTCCGCCCGCGCGATTTGAAGAATTGTACGATGCTATTCTGGATACGACACAACGGGAGATTGGGTGTCCAATTGTGCTGATTACACCTTTTTATATTTCGACAGATACATCCGGGGAGACGTTCCAGAGCGAGGTTATGGCGTTGATTCCGGAGTATATCGACATTGTGGAGAAGATGAGCGAGAAGTACGGGACAAAGCTGTTGCGGTTGCACGATCTTTTCCAGACGCATTTGAAATATAGAGATTCAGAGACTTTCTGTCCAGAGCCTGTGCATCCCAATCGGACAGGACATTTTATCATTGCGGATGCGTTGTTTAAGATGCTTTGTGAAGGGTGAGACTGGGGGCATACCATGTCGGCTTTCTTCAATTGGAGGCATATCAATGGACAAGCTCAAAATTGCACATATCGGCACGGGGAATCGAGGGGCAAATGTGTATCTTCCGCTCATTGCTAAATTGAAGGACGATCTTGAACTGGTCGCTGTTTGCGATGTAAGCGAAGATTCTGTCAAGGCGCAGGGCGCAAAGTATAGCGTTGCTGCATACACAGATACTGCTGAGATGCTGGAAAAAGAGAAGCCAGATATTTGCTCCATCGTTATTACCCCGAGCAATAATCATATCCCGGGGCTGTTGTGCTCTGAACATGGCGTGAGTTACTGCACTGAGACGCCGATCGACACAGACCTCGGCTGGGCGGATGAGATGATTGAGTCCGCAAAGCAGCACGGGACGAAGATTGAGGTCAATGAAAACTATTATCGCGTGCCATCGGAACGGATTAAACGTGAGATGATTCTGGCGGGTGTATTCGGCAAGATCAATGTTGCCTACAACGAGTTTCGCGGACACGGGTATCACGGGGTCGGCTTGATTCGCAGTTACGTCGGTTTTGATAACGAACCCCTGCGCGTGTTCGGTTTGCGAAAGAGCTTCGCAGTGCAGGAGCATGTCTGGCGGCAAGGTCAGCCGACACGCGACTCAGAGGATTGGCAGCAAGGCGTTATCGAATTTGTCGATGGCGCGGTCGGGGTATTCCATTTCAGCAGTTTGTCTTACGGTTCGCCGCTTCGGGGTTTTAATGGCACGAAGTTCTACGCCGAGCGTGGGATGTGCTTCCGCGATGAAGCGGTCATTCTAAACGATACCGCCGATGAGCAACGCAAAATCACGATTGCCCGCAAAACCAACGATGTCAATGGATTTGAGACCCTCGCCGCTCTCGTGGCGGATACAACGCCGGAGGTGGTGTGGGAAAATCCGTTGCAAAATTATCCGCTCAGTGATGGCGAAATTACCGTCGCATCAGAATTGATGAGTATCGCAAATGCCGTTCGCAACGATACCGAGCCAGAATATGGGGCTTATAATGGTCGCAAGGACCGGGAGATTGACGTGGCGATGGCGAGATCGTGGGCAAACGATGGTGAACCTGTGACGTTCCCATTCGAATACGAGAGGCGATGAAGTCAGCTTACGTCTTTAACCTTTTCAGCCGTTCTGCTGCTTCGCTCAGGCTGTCGAGGGTGCGGCAGAAGGCAAAGCGCAAGTATCGGTCGCCTTCACTGCCCGTTGCGTAGAAGTTGTCGCCGGGTACGGGGGTGACACCGATTTCCCGGGTCATGTACATGGCAGCGTCGGTTGCGTTCATGTCGCATAAGGTGGGGACGGAGCGGTAATCGGCAAAGAGGTAGTAGGAGCCGTCGGGGGGGGTGATTTTGAATCCGGTGGATTGGAGTGCGTTGAGGAGCAGGTTGCGTTTTTGTAAGAATGGTTTGTGCATATTTTTGAAGATGGCGTCGGGCAATTGCAACAGGTGCTCGGCGCCTTTTTGCAATGGGGTGGGAGCCTGGACGACGAGGGTGTCGTGAACCGCGCGAATCCTCGGGGTGTGTTGTTCGGGCGATATGACCCAGCCGACGCGCCAGCCGCTGGCGTTGGCGGTTTTGGTGATGGCGTTGATGACAATGGTGCGCCCGGCCATGCCGGCGAGTGTTGCAGGGCAGATGTGGACGCTATCGCCGTAGAGGATGTGTTCGTAGATTTCGTCGGTGATTAAAAATAGGTCGTGTTTGGAGCAGAGGTCTGCAATGAAGGCGAGTTCTGTTTCGGAGAATACTTTGCCCGTGGGGTTGTGTGGCGTGTTGAGGATGAGTGCGCGCGCGCGTTTTGCCGCGGCGATCCATTCGTCTTTGTCGAGCACCCAGCCATCGCTTTTTTCGCGCAGGGTGACATATTCGCAGCGCAGCCCGAACAGGCTGGCCTGGTTGGGATACATTTCGTGAAAGGGTTGTAAGACGATGACGCTGTCGCCGGGATTGCACAGGGCGCGAAGTGTTGAGGAGAGGCCTTCGGTTGCGCCTGCGGTGACGGTGATTTGCGTTTCGGGGTTGGGACGAAAGGCGTAGAATCGCCGGGTGTAGTCTGCGATGGCTTCCCGCAGTTCAGGCAATCCGTAGGGAAAGGAGTACTGGTTGTAGCGGTCGTGCTGGGGTTGGAGGATGGCGCAGAGGTCTTTGAGGGAATGGTTGAGGTGGTCGTTGCCCGCGTTGCGCACGAGGAGGTCGCAGAGGGTGAGCGCGTGCAATTGCTCGGCACCTTCATCTGAGCCACCCAGTATGGCGGCGATGCCCGCCCAGGCGAGGTCGTAGAGTACGGGTTCGTCTGTGATCCCCTGAGAGAGGTTCAAGGCATTGTGTTCAAGGGATAGACGGGTCATGCGCCGGATGACGGATTCTTGTGGGGAAGAATCTCTTATCCCAGCAATTTCTGTTCCCATGTTTTTATGTATTCTTCGGGCGATAGTTGACTGTCCGGCGCGCTTCGATGTTTGTCGTACATGTCTTCTGCTTGTGCTGCGATGACCTCTGGATCTTCGGGGATTTCGCCCTGGTCGCCGTATGTTTCGATCCAGTTGTCGAGGCGCGAGCGCAGGTCGTTGAGCGCGTTTTGATGGTCTGGCGATTCTGCGAGGTTTTCGACTTCGTGGGGGTCGGCTTGCAGGTCGTAGAGTTCTTCGTAAGGGCGATAGGGTGCGAGGAATTTTGCCTGTGCTTCGGTGAGTTTGTCTTCTTTGCCAAGTAGGGGAAGGAGTGTCCAGAGGGGGTATTGCTGGTATTTGTAGCGGTTGAATTGCATGTAGGGGCGGTCGGGATGATAGTTGCGTATGTATTTGTAGTTTTTTGTGCGTACGCAGCGGATGCGATCTACTGTGCCGTCACATCGGTCGCGTGCTGAGTAGATTTCGCTGCGGGATTTTGCATCGGGACCGAGGAAGATGTTGCCTTCCATTTCCGGGGGGACTTCTAAACCCGCGAGCGAGAGCGCGGTGGGTGCAAGGTCTATGCCGCTGACGAGTTCGTCGCTTACGACGCCTGCGTCGATGTGCCCGGGCCAGCGCACAATGCAGGGTATGCGAATGCCACCGTCGTACAGGAATTGTTTGTCGCGGATATGCGCGCGTCCGTGATCGGCGATGAGGAAGACGATGGTGTTGTCGGCTACGCCTTCGTCTTCGAGGCGCTGGAGCACCTGGCCGACTTTGTGGTCGAAGACCTGGACGCTTTCGAGATACATGGCCCAGTCTTTTCTGATGAGGGGATGATCGGGATAATAAGGCGGAATTTCTACGGCGTCGGGATCAACGGGGTTTTGCGGGTCGGGTGTGAAGTTGCGATGGGTGTCGGTGATGTTGTTCTGGGCGTAAAAGGGCTGGCCCTCTGCGCGTTGGGTCCAGTCTATGCCATCAAAGACGCCATTCCGCTGGAAGTTGAAGTCGGTTTTACCGGATTTATCAAAGGGCGGTCCCGGGCTGTTGCAGGTGTAATATCCCGCATCGCGGAAATAGTCGGTGATGAGGCGAATGTGTTCGGGCAATGGGGTGTCGCGCTTGCTGCGGTGATTGTGCGCGCCAAAGCTGGTTTGATATCGACCAGTGATGATGGCCGATCTGCTCGGAGAACACACCGGGCAGGTGACAAATGCATTTGTAAATAGCGTGCCTTCCGATGCGAGTTTGTCGATGTTGGGCGTTTGCACTGCTGGTGTGCCATAGCAGGCGAGGTCGGGATAGAGGTCTTCGCCATAGATCCAGAGGATGTTGGGTTTAATGGGCATGGTAAAAAATCCATTCGTTTGTAGGGGCAGGTCTTGTGCCTGCCCGTTGGATGGTTGGTCTGATTCGCTGATGAACTGGTCTGGGAAACGACCAGTTGTACCCCGTTCTGTCTATTCGTCTTTATCGCGCGCCGCACGCTTGCAAGGATGCCTGCATGTGTCCGCGAGTTTCCGCACCGATGATGCAACATTGTTCTAGGCTGTGTCCCTGTGCTTTTGTGCCGATGACTTCGAGATTGACGGGTCCGTCGTAACCGTTTTCGTGCAGGACGCGGATATAGCCGACGAGGTCGATGTCGCCGCGGCCATTGGCCTGGTTTTCGGGGGCGCCGGGTCCGCGTTCGCGGCCTTTGCAGTCGCGGATGTGGACGTGTTTGACGCGCGAGACGACGGCTGCGATGGCTTCTACTGGATTTTCGTTTGCGCGGTGGATGTGTGAGGGGTCCATGTCAATGCCAAAGGCGGGGGATGAGATGGCTTCCATCACGCGCAGGGTGGTTGGGGTGTTGTAGATGGCTGCGCCCACATGGGCTTTGACGCAGAGGGTTACGCCGTATTTTTCGGCTCTGTTGGCGAGGTTGCCGAGGGAGTCGATGCTTTGTTGGAAAGTTTCTTCGTCGTCTGATTTTCCACCCGGACCGCAATTGACGACGGGGATGCCGGCTTCGTTTGCAGCTTGAAATGCTTTTTCCATGGTG
This sequence comes from Gemmatimonadota bacterium, assembly GCA_009838845.1. Classification (NCBI taxonomy): domain Bacteria; kingdom Pseudomonadati; phylum Gemmatimonadota; species Gemmatimonadota bacterium. The sequence continues at coordinate 15,291 of VXRD01000003.1, forward strand.
TCGGGATCTTGTCTGGGTTGTTCCATGGCGAGGAGTTCGAGGCCGTATTCACGTCCCAGGCGTCTGGCTTCCCGGGCTGTTTCGCGCCAGTTGTCGAGGACGAGGTGCTGGCTCATGCCGCTAATTGCCGCGACTTCTATGCCGTCGTATCCGGCCATGGCAGTGTACTTAAAAGCGGTTTCCATGTCCCATGCGCCAAAGAGAACAGAGTTGAGTCCGAGTTTCATGTTTCCTCCTGTAAGGGGTTTCAAAATACGCGAATCGACGAATCAACGAATCGACGAATCAACGAATCAACGAATCAACAGAATAGTGTACAACTGGTTAGTGAACGGGTCTGGAGATTCTGTAACTGATTATTATGATTGCATCGCCGGTAAATCTGTGCGCGATCCTCGCACGTCTATCGCTTCTCTGGAGAGCCGTGCGTGGGGCGATTCGCCATTTAAGATTCGCTCGAAATCATCGCCGATTACTTCGGCGACTTGTAAGTTCGCATCTCGTGTGCGTCCGGCAATGTGGGGGGTGTGGACGACATTGACACGGTTTCGCAATAGATCGTCTGTAGGCACCGGCTCGTTGTCATATACGTCAAATGCACCGGCGAGTTCGTTGGTGATAATGCGCTCCCGCAATGCGTCCATATCGACGGCGTGTGCGCGCGTGGTTATGACGATCAGGCTGCCTTTGCGCAATCGATAAATGCGTTCCCGCGATAGGATTTTTCTGGCAGATGGTGTTGGTGGTATGGTGACGACGATTATCTCGCATTCATCTACGAGGGTGTCCATTTCCACGCCTTCTACGCCGAGTTCATCCAACCGCGATTTTGGAATAAATGGGTCGTAACCGAGGACGCGCGATCCGAGGGCGTTGCACCACATTGCCATCCTCCCGCCGATTTGTCCCAGTCCCATGACGCCGACGGTTTTGGTTCCCAATGTGCCGTTGACGAAATCTGGATTGTCGCAAAATTGCACGTATTCAAAATTCCACAGGCGTTCTCCCGATGCCATGCGTTTGTGCCATTGCGGTATCATGCGCAGGGCGTTTAATGTCAGGGCGAGCGTGATTTCTGCGACAGATGCCGCCCATGCACGCGTGCCATCAATGATGGGGATGTCGCGTTCAAACAGGCCATCGACTGGAAGAGAGCGATGGCCCCAATTATCCAGCACACCTCCCACGGCTTTTAATTCGGGTGCGCGTGCCAAACACGCTTCTGTTAGCTGTCCGCCGAATAGCGCGATGGCGGATATATGCGATAAATCCGTCAATTCCGAAAGTGGTATGCCGCGTTCTACCTGTACTACGCGCACTTCATCTATTTCATTTAGCCGCGCCATCAGTGCCTCTGGCACAAACGGCCATGACCGTTCCAGGTTTTCCGTCCGAGCAAACAGAATCGCCATTATCCATCCTTTCTTAAAAATAACGTTCTTATTGTTCTTTTACATGAACGGCAAGATAATGCGTCTTGTCTGGACAAACAAGAACCAAAAAATGCGAATGCATTGTGGGAAGGGAAGGTTTTGAGGGAAGGGGTAAGGTGAGACGGCAAACGGGTTCGCCCTGTGCTGGACGAACCCGCGGTTTTCATAGCCTACGGCGCGAGCATCAGAGCGATGCCATGTGGGTTAACCAATCCAGAGGTGACGAGAGCTTCGGGACTGGAGCCGTCGAGATTGGCACGCCAGATTTTACCGTTATCGACGTTACCGGTGCCAGCATCTATCCAGTACATCTTTGGGGGATCGCTTGTCAGGTCCAGAGCAATATCGCGCGGAGCGGTAGCCGGACCGCCGAGTGACTGTCCACCGAATGTTCTGGTGTTGAGGATATCTTCTGGTTCAGTACCATCTAAATTGGCACGCCGGATTCTATCTCTGACGATGTCTGTCCAGTACATTTTTCCCGCAGCTACATCCAGTGCAATGCCTCTTGGAACCCGCAAGAAGTTTTGGAAGGTGAGGAGGGTTTCGACGTTGGAGCCATCGAGGTTGGCGCGCTGGATTTTATCGTCCTGAAGTGGGTTGGGGGCACCCGTGCCGGAGTCTGTCCAGTACATTTTGCCTCCGGCCACATCCAGGGCGATGCCCTGTGGATTAACCAATCCAGAGGTGACGAGGGCTTCGGGACTGGATCCGTCGAGGTTGGCGCGCTGGATTTTACCATTATCGACATTGGCCCTGCCAGCATCTACCCAGTACATCTTTGGGGGGTCGCTTGTCAGGTCCAGGGCAATGTCGCGCGGGGTGGTGGCCGGGCCGGGAAGTGACTGCCCGCCGATTGTTCTGGTATCTATGACCAGTTCTATGTCAGAACCATCGAAGTTGGCACGCCGAATGCTATCTGTGACGGAGTCCGTCCAGTACATTTTTCCCGCGGCTACATCCAGAGCAATGCCCCTTGGAAGTCGCAACGCGTTGTCGTAGGTGAGGAGGGCTTCAACGTTGGAGCCATCGAGGTTGGCGCTCTGGATTTTATCATCCTGTAGAGGGTTGGAGCCACCCGTGCCGGAGTCTGTCCAGTATATCTTGCCCATAGCCTTAGGCACTTCTTTGCCAAAGCTCCCGGCGAATATCAGAAAGTCGCCAAATCCGACCTCGCCGTCGCCATCCAGATCGAATCGGACTTCATACCTCTCATCGCCCTGACGAGCCCCGAACTTGCCGGCAAAGAGCAAGAAGTCGGTAAAATCGACCTCGCCACTCGCATCAAAGTCCGGATTACCTGATTGTGATCCAATCCTGGCCTGAAGCGGTTGAGTCAGAAGACCGATGGAGAGGGTTGCAAGTATTAATAGACGCATGTTTTCCTCCTTATTGTGGGGGTTTAAGCATTTTTATTAGCCCTTATAAGGCATGATAACATGAGAGACATGGATTTGCCAAATAAAAATAGTCATGATGCCCGAACGTGAGAAGTTGTGTTAAAATCTCCGTGTGTCTGGCTGTACATAAATTTTTTGACTTATGCGTTCTGTATGTTATCATGCGTCAGACATAAACCACAACCCATCAGGAGATTTGACTATGAGTAGCAAAGTTGCAATCATCACTGGCGCGGGCAGCGGGATTGGCAAACACACGACCCTTGCCTTTTTGGATGCGGGATATTCAGTTGCTCTGGCAGGACGACGCGAAGATCCCTTGAGAGCTACGGTGAGTGAAGCGGGCGTAGATGATTCAAAAACGCTTGTTGTGCCGACAGATGTTGGCGATCCAGCGTCTGTGGAAAATCTTTTTGCGCGGACAAAAGAGAAATTTGGACGCCTGGATGTGCTTTTCAATAATGCGGGTGTGGGCGCACCTGGTGTCAATCTCGAGGATTTGACTTTTGAGCAATGGCAAACGGTTGTCAATACCAATTTAACGGGTGTCTTTTTGTGTATTCAGGAGGCATTTAAAATTATGAAAGACCAGACGCCCCGGGGCGGGAGGATCATCAATAATGGGTCGATATCGGCGCATGTTCCCCGTCCAAATTCTGCGCCTTATACATCGACCAAACACGCGGTGTCCGGTCTGACAAAATCCGCTTCGCTCGATGGGCGCAAATACGATATCGCTTGCGGACAGATCGATATTGGCAATGCAGCGACCGATATGACCGAGCGCATGAAAAGAGGGGTTCCGCAAGCCAATGGATCTACTCTGGTAGAGCCTACGATGGATGTCAGGGGCGTCGCGCAAGCCGTGCTCAATATGGCGAGCCTTCCGTTAGATGCAAATGTTCAGTTTATGACGATTATGGCGACTAAGATGCCTTATATCGGTCGCGGTTAAAAAAAAGACCGGACGCTTTGTCCGGTCTTTTTAGTTGATACTATGGGAGAGGGGTTACATCCCCAGCATGTATGAGACTTTTATGAGAACGGCCCGGTTTCTTTCGCTCCATTCGCGCAGGACATCCCGGTCATCCAGGTTGTGATCGTAAGTGACGTCAAAGCCCTGATCATAGACAAAGTAAATATCGCTGCCGGGGCGGAAACGGTAATTCAGCAATACGTTTACACTCGCCTGTTCGCGGTCATTATTCCACTGGGCGAATAGTTTGACATAAAAGTCCGTGGAAAATGAATAGATCAAGCGGTTGCTCAATACCTGAATATTGAAGTTGCCCTGGGGTAAGCGCAGCCAGTTGACTTCGTAATCTGTTTCAATAGAAAGTTTTCCAGAAGGCGTGAAGGTATTTTCGAGTGAAAGTTTATATCGCTTGCCCGTGTAATAGTTGCCGATCTCAATATCGAACTCGGGGCGGACTTTCCGCGAGCGACTCGGATAGGGGCCGGTTCTGAATTTTGTAAAATTGTATGTGCCGTGTGGGATAATTATATCTGGTCGTTTTTTCGATGGCTTGAACGTGCGCTCGACCACGTCGTGCGTTCGCGCAAATTCTACCCGATACCAGTCTCCGGCATTGAACCGCGTATAAGTAGATACCTGCAAATCCCAGAATTTGATTTTATTTATTGGGTCACTGGGATCTGTAAAGAGCCGAAACCTCGGTCCAGTGGAAATATAGCGAATGAGATTCGTATTGGCAGGTATTCGCGCTCTGAATTGTGCCTCGTATCGCCTGAGTCTCTTCAATCCTGCGCGGCGGTTGACAAATCCGGCTTTGGGTAGAAAATGCTCTCCGATATCGACGTATTTTAGGGTGCTGGAATAAACACCCCCCGAATAGGTGCCCTGTAAAAATCCCGCATCCCCTGTCTGGGCGTTTTCAGCAGAATCCCAGGTTTGTGCGTAAAATCCCTGGAAATTGAGGGCATTGGATGGCGAAAAACTGAAATCAAGCCCTGCAGCGCGGTTGTATTGATCCCAACCCGCGCCTGGAATAGGGGTTTGTTTGTTCACAATAATTGCACCGATATTTGATCGTCCCAGCACATCGTGCTTCAGGCGCAAGACCGAAAAATTGCTGCGCTGAACAAATGTATCATCCTGAAGCGTTTTGGAATCCGTCAACACATTCAATGCGCCAATGCTCGTCTTGCCGGCTTTGCCCGCCAGTTTGCTGCCCAGGAGAATGGGTACGGGTTCCCCAGATTCCAGGCCGATTCGGCGGCTGTAAAACAAAATCGTAGGAGGTCGGCTGTCCCCACCGCGTCTCGTGGCGGCTTCTCCAAAGTCAAAGAGGGTGGATCCCTCCAGGAAGAATTCTCGCTTTTCGGGAAAGAATTGTGAGAATTGCGTCAGGTTTACTTCCTCCTGGTCCCCTTCAACCTGGGCAAAATCGGTATTATAAGACAGATCCAGTATCATATTGGGCGTTAAGCCGTATCGCACATCCACACCCGATTCAAAAGAGGTTTGAGCAGATGGGTCTTCTGCCTGCAAATCTTTTACAGCACCGGGCAATACATAGGGTTTGATCTGAAATACGCGGCGGGTTTTTAAGGATTTTAGTCCCCTGAGTTCTGCGAGGTCTGTGGTGCGATAGCGCTGCGTTGGTGATGTCGATCTTTGTCCGATCATCAGTGCTGTCGATTCGGTTTTGCGGGCAATAAATCGCGCCAGGTTAATGCCCCATACCGCATCATCTTCGTCCTTAAATCTCAGTTGATCAAATGGTATCGCCACCTCAACCGACCACCCTTTATCGTCCCGGTGGCCTTTGGCTTCCCAGATACAATCCCAATCGTCGTTGTAGGTGCGGCCTTCCCGCGATAGGAGCAGATCGCGCTTTGCGCCCAGAGAGTTGACGAAGAAGAATGCGCCGGTCTGACGGTCGTTATAAGTGTCCAGAAGAATTTGTACATTGTCATCGCCCCACAATTGCGAATCGCGCCGCATGTTATTTGCCACGATTTTGTTTGGCTCGGAATCAAAACATTCAAATCCGAAATAGATTTTTCTCTGGTCGTAAATAATACGGGCTGTTGTGCGTTCGGTGCTCGGTACCCAGTAGCCCGGATCGCGCTGGACAAAGCCCTCGATGGGTTTTGCATTTTGCCACGCAGGGTCGTCCAAACGCCCGTCCATTTTGGGACCTTCATCCACGCGGGTGGCATAAACAGCGCGCGGTGCATCGTCAGAAGTCTGTGTGGTGACAACGCGAATGCGATCCGATACCTTTACGGGTGAGCCGTTTTCTTCGACTACGCGAGCTACGAGCACATTGTCGTCGAGTTTTTTGATGACCTGAAGCGTTGACCCATTGTCCATCTGCAATTGGCTTCCCAGGGATGCCGCCCCGTTGAGTCCAGATACATAAGCGAGATCGCCCGTGATTTCTTTGACAATACCGGCTGTGTCATCACTATTAGCCGATGGCGCGCAAATCGCTATACAGAAAAGCCCAAGCAAGCACGCTCTGATCATATTTTTGCTCCTGGATAGTGTTAGGAGTCGGTGATCGGTATTTATTACTCAATGCTTCGCTACGGGGATAGGAATAGAGGTATGTAGGGGCGGTGCCCCCGTGCCCGCCCGTGTTGAAGCATCTGGCCCCAAGTAAGAACTTACTTACTTATACATAATGTAATAAAAAATAAAAATTCCGCATCTTTTTTTGTAGAGGCGTAAGGAGGATTCAGTACATATTGTCTTTTGTCGTGATCGGACACCACCGGGCGTTAAATAAGGTGTGGAATAATATATCTCGTGCAGCAGGTGTGCCGATCCGCTGCAATACATAAGTAGCGTAAAAACGGTTGTAGCGATTTTCGTCTTCGAGCATTGTCGCCAGCGATTCAACTGCAATATCGCCCGATTCTCCAAATTTTGCGAGGGTGAGGGCTGCGTTGCGGCGCACGCGATAGTCTTCATCGCCAAGTGCCTGTGTCAGGTTGGAGAGTAGTTCTGGGGAGAAATCGCCGATTGCGCCCAGTGCTTCGATCACATTGCGGCGCACCCACCAGTGATTGTCTTTTATCGCCGTTCTTAAAACGGGTGCAGCAACAACGGCGTTTGATCCGATATGTCCCAATACATTGGCAGCGACCGCTCGTATCCACCAGTGATTGTCTGATAATGTTTCTGTGAGGGCGGCGACTGCGGGTTCTCCTATGGTTGCGAGGGATAGAGCCGCGCATCCGCTCGTGGGATTTGTTCCATGGGCATTGTCCGGTGTTTTTGCTTCTGTTTCCTCAATTGTTGCCAGTGTTTCTTCTCGCATGGCGGCGATGAGTTCAGGTACGGCTTCTTCGCCAAATTCAGCGAGTTTATACGCCGCGTCCAATCGTTCACATTCCGGTCCATTCTGTAAGTCTTGAATCAAGTTTTTCAGATTGCGCTGTCGCGTGTCGCGTTCTTTTTGCGTGTTTCCGCACATCCAGTTCCATACGTCCTGTGAAATAGCTGGATGCCGATCTTCAATGCCGGGGGACCACGCGCGACTCTGGTGATCCCAGGTGGGTTTTTGCGGTTCCTGTGTGCGCGCAAATTGGAATTTCAGCATGTATCGTTTTTTGGTACTTATATTTTCGGTTGCGCGGTGCCAGGAATCGAAGTGGATTAGAGCTACGGTGCCCGCAGGTCCACAAAATGCGCGGGCTTTTTCTTTTGTTTGTACGGGATCTACATCGCTGATGGTTTTGTATATTTGCATGCCGGGCAATACGCCCGAAGGTCCCATATCCTCAGTTGTGTCCTGTGGAAAATAAAAAGCGAGCAGCCAGTAGAATCTCGGGTGCCGCAAATTGTGATCATATACATAACAGTCTTTATGCCATCGCTGTCCGTTTCGTCCCGGGGGATTCAGGTGACAATGTCGATGGGGGTTCAAGATGTATCCCGGTCCGAGTAAGCTGGTCAGTGCTCCTTTCACATTGGGGTGTTCAAACACCTGCCCGATCTGCGGTATCCGGGGCAATATGTTATTGCCGGGGTTGCCCTCTTTTTCAAAGACGGCCTCGATCTGATCGTAGATATTTGCGTGGAATGAGGGCGGATAATCCGCGTGGACTGTCATGCATCCATCCACGATAAATCGCTGTACCTTTTCATCATTCAATAACTGCATTGGATCAGCCATGGGGCCTCCTTAGCTAAAAATTTCCACAAATTTCGCAACGCTCGCCCTGAATCCGTCTTCAAAAGTGCCGCCTTCGGGGCGATAGACGCTTTCGTAAGAGATTGCGCCCGCATACCCGTCGCGTTTGAGCGCGTTTGCAATGGGTTCCAGGTATGGCGCGACATCGCCTTCGCCCAGGGGATAGAATCCAACGGTGGCACGCGCAATATCGGCTTTTGCGTCTTTGATGTGAATATGGCCGATATAATCGCGAATTTCATTGTAGGCATCGGGGAAGGGGATATCCGTACAGTACATTGTGTTGGGAATATCCCATAGGAGTTTGAGGTGGGAGCTACCCAATTCGTCGATCAACTTTCGCGCCAGAAAGCCCGATGTTATCATGGCATTATTACCCGTTTCAACGACGAGTGTCACGCCTTCTTCTTCGGCTATTTGGACGGGTACAGCCATCAGTTTCACCAGTTTGTCCCAAGCACCAGCGGTGACAATCCAATCTTCTGCGCCGTTGTACCCAAATAGGATCATTTCTTTTTTGCAACTCATGATTCTGACAATATTTGTCCCGAGGGTTTTGGCAAGGGCAATGCACCGCCGCAATCCCGATACATGGTCCTCAAATGTGGTATCTCCTATCTCGGTCTGCAATACGGGCAAGCCGCCAAAGTTGTGCCGCGAGATGCACGAGACTTCCATGTCGTGCTGATCCAGTAGTGCCTTTATGCGCGCCACTTGCCCGGCGTCGTGATCTCCCACTTCTCGATCCCATACAAACTGGAGTTCTGGATATCTCAGGCCATATTCCGCCATGACATTCAATGCGTGTTCAAAATCTCTGCTGATTCCATCTGTAATTACACCGAGTTTCACTGTAAGCTCCAATCTCGTCTTACCGTTTTTTCACTTCAATATCCAGCATGTTTTCAAAAATTTTGATGATGGCCCAGTTCGCTTCTTCGGGGTTTACGCTGATGCCCGCTTGAAACCACTCTGCAGCCGATGAGAGCGTGAACAGTGGCACGCCACATTCTCGTCCCAGTGTTTTTGCGATTCCGAGGTCTTTGTACATTGTGCCAATGCGGCTTTGGCCCGCAAAATTTCGTTCCAGGATGTTTTGCGTTGTGTCCCGAAATAAGAAGCTGCCGACCACGCTCGTGTTGATGACTTCGTAGAGGGTCTCGGCTTTTACACCGGCTTTTACGCCCAGTGCCAGGGTTTCGAAGATGCCCGCATAGGTTACACCTGTCAAGACGGCCAGACACGCTTTCACGGTTTGTCCGACTCCGATTTCTTCGCCGACGTGGTAGATATTTTCTCCGACTGCGTTGAGAACTTCTGTCGCGTCCTCAAAAACATTCCGCTGTGCTGCTACCATCATTGTCAGTGTGCCAGCCGCTGCGCCGGGTGCGCCACCGCTTACCGGGGCGTCTATGACGCGAATGTCTCTCTCTTTTAAGGATTGCGCGATTTCGACCAATTCCGATCGCAATATGGTTGCGGTACAGATAAATGTCGATCCCGGTTTCATGCCGTCCAACAAGCCATTGTTTAAGATTGCTTTAATTTGATTGCCGTTCATGACCATGACGAACACGAAGTCTGTGCGTTCGCCTACTTCGCCTACATTTTTGGCTGCATAAGCTCCCCGCTCGACAAATGGTTCCAATTGTTCGGGGCGCAAATCATACACGACAAGCTCATGGCCGTTCTTCAAGATGTTCGCCGCCATCCCACTGCCCATATCTCCGACACCGATTAGCCCAACACGCGCCATTTTTTTTCCTTTCGCATTTAAATTTAGTTTGCTAATTAACAATAAACTACGAAACGCTATTGGTCAAACTTACACTACAGGAGGTTTACAATGGACAATATATATCTGAGATGGTGGGGGTGTGGTGCTTTCGACATTCTCTCTGAGGATGTCAATATCGCCATTGATCCGTATCTTTTCGGTGATAATCTAAAAGAGGCTGAACCTATTTACGATTATATTTTTATTAGCCACGAACATTTTGATCATTGTCACCCCAAAACCCTGACGAAATTGTGTCGGGGAGATCGCTTTAAAAAACTCTTTGTCAATATCGGTTGTATGACGCCAAATGAACCTGTTGACGAAAATTATGGCGACGCGGCTTTTTCTCGGGATTTGCCCATTAGCAAGCATATACCCGAAGAAAAAATCCAGGTGCTCTTTCCCAAATATCGCACCGATGACATGCGCATTTTTCCCGGTCCCTTTTCGTGCGACCTGGGCGCTGTGCGGGTAGAAGCTGTTGAAAGTGGTGAAAATGCGCGGCCCGATTTACCCACCTGTGGTTATTTAATCACATATATCGAGAAAGATATCTCGTTCTATCACACCGGGGATCTTCACGCGACCTACCCTGCGCTCGGCAATCTGAAGGGCCGTGTGGATTATCTCATCCACATGAAAACGGGGCTGAAGAACTGGTCTGTGTTTTCAAGTCTTCTCGATCTCGTGCAGCCCCGATTTTTGATTCCAACCCATTATCGAACAGATCGCAAAACCGATCCTGTTCCCGAAGGACATTGGCCTCCCGATGTTACGGATGCGAATGCTTTTATCGAGAGCATCCGCGAGCACGCTGGCGACCGAACCCAAATTTTGCCTTTCACTGCTGGCGTTCAGTACGAGATTGAATTGCCCGAAAAAAAAGTTGTGTGGGCGTGGGATTGGCACAATACATGGACTGTGCCCCCGTGGCGAGAGGGATAGATCCCTGTTTTTATTCAGGGTCTTTCAACTGATATGCAATCGCGTAAAATGCCATTGAGTTACCCGTGCGATTTGGCTCGCTCCGATGCCAGGTGTAATTTGTGAAGAAGAGGCCGTCACCCGGTTTCATTTTGACCAGGACTTCATCGGAGTAATCGATCTGATCCAGGGGGATGCGGTGGCGCTTAAAGGGTTCATAGGTTTCTTCGCCATTCACACGGGATTTTCTGAACATCGGCGGGTCGTCGTAATAAGATTCGTGTGGCACGAGTTTCCAGCCGATATGGCTGCGCGGCATGACCGATAATGCGATGGCGTTTTTTCCCACTTCTTGCATCGGGATCCAGCAATTGCACCCCAATTCGGGATCGATTTTCCAGTACCACGAGTCCTGGTGAAAATAACTGCATCCACCTTGCTCAGTGTCAATCCATCCGTGTTTAACCCCTATCTGATCTGTGAAGAGTTCCACATCGCCTCCCAAAACTCCCGCCATCGCATTTGCCATATTGCAGTGTTCTGCGACTTTAGCAAATACTGCTTCTTCCAGGCCCGGACGTTGAATGCCCTTGGGCACTGGATCGCCTGATGTGGCGCGGTATATTTCGGGATTGAGGACTTGAAATCTGCCCTTTTGCCAATCTGGCGGATGATCTACTATTTTCCGTACTCGCGCCCAGGCGTTCGCCATGAGTTCGGCGGGGATCAATCCCTCCACATGGCAGTATCCCTCTTCTCGATACTGTTGGATATGTTGTTCGGTGACTGTGCTCATTCTTTTTCCTTTCAGTCGCTTATCCAGTGTCGGAACAGGGGTTTTGCGTTTTCTGGCAATTCCTCGTAAACCTGGCGGGGTACAGGTTCCTGATCGTTGTCGGTCAAGCCGGTTTCATCCACCATCATTTTGCGCTCTTCAGACCCGGGCATCAATACGCGCGTGTTCAACCACCAGGGGGCATAGCGAACGACAACGGATACCCGGTCCTCTTGCGATTGATTGGGGGCGGTTGCGTGCCATATCCGACTGTCCAGCACGAGGACACTTCCCGCCGGACCCGTTGCATTCATCTCGGTTGAATAAGGTTCGAGCGGATCTACATCTATATTTCCGGTTGGATTATTCGACCATCGGTGGCTGCCCGGCACGATCAATGTGCCGCCATTCTCATGGGTAAAGGGAGATAACATCCACAGGGTTGTGATATGCATTACCGCATCTGGATAAGGTGCAAGCACATGCGCGGCGTTGATCTGATTGAACGGCCAGTCTGCATGCCATCTGCCCCGTGGGTTGTCTCGGCGGTTGATGGTCGCTGAGACATAAGACACTTTGACAAAGGAGCCAAAAAGAGCTTCGAGGATAGCCATCAGCCTTGCGTCTGCGAGATAGGGCGCGAGGGATTGGTCATAGCGTATAAATCCCGGCACGTGTCCGATGCCCTCTTTTGCGGCCTTTGCTCTGCCGTGTATCCCGGTCGAATGCCATACGTGATCGCGTATGGCATCTATCTCATTTTCCGGGATTACGCCTTCTATTACGGTCCAGCCATCTCTGCGGATTCGGTTTAGATCGGTATTTAAACTCATAGCGCATCCATTTGGTTATATGTCAAATATGATGATCTGCCGGGCGACTTCACCTGCGATCAGAGCCTTAAACGCATCGTCAATATCATCTAAGGATATATTGTGTGAAATCATTTCGTCGATCTTGAGATTGCCCATGAGATACATATCCACATACCGCGGCATATCCACGCGAAAGCGATTGGACCCCATGCTCGATCCCTGAATTTTGCGCTCGCGCAAAAAGTTGTGTCCTGTAAGTTCAATTTTAACGCCCTGGGGAATCATGCCAATTATCGTGGCGGTGCCGCCTTCTTCGAGCATATAAAAACACTGTTCCGCAGTCTGTTTTAAGCCGACGGCTTCAAAAGAGTACGCCACGCCTTTTCCGCCGGTCAGATCCATAATTTGCTCAACGGGGTCGCCATCATTGGCATTGACCAGGTCTGTCGCGCCCAATTCTCGGGCCAGTTGCAGTTTGGAAGAGACGGTATCTACTGCAATAATACGCCCTGCACCGCCTATTCGCGCACCCTGTACAGCACTCAGGCCAATGCCACCGCATCCGACAACGGCTACTGTGCTGCCAGCCTCTACTTTGGCGGTGTTGAGCGCAGCGCCAACGCCGGTTGTCACACCGCATCCGATCAGGGCTGCTTTGTCCAGTGGCATGTCTTCGCGGACTTTGCATACCGCATTTTCGTGTACCAATAGCTGTTCTGCATAAGAGGCGAGGTTTGCAAATTGGAAGAACGCTTGATTATCCTGGGATAGGCGCGGTTTATCTGTCTCTTTGCGCTGTGTCGATTCCCTATCTTCACATAGATTTGGACGTCCGGTGGTGCAGTAGCGACAATGTCCGCAAAAAACCGATAGACAGGTGATTACGTGGTCGCCGGGTTTTACATAGGTCACGTCTGGCCCGACCGCCTCTATAATGCCCGCTGATTCGTGGCCGAGCACGGCAGGTAGCTCGCAGGTATAAAGTCCTTGCTGATAATGAACATCGCTGTGACAGACTCCTGCGGCGGCGGTACGAATCAATACTTCGCGCCCGATTGGATCGGCAATTTCGACATCTTCTACACTTATTGGCTGATGTGCTTCGCGCAAAACAGCGGCTTTCATTGTGGACCTCCTGTTATGAATGCGAATCTACGAATCAGCGAATCTACGAATCTACGACAGAGTTTGTAATAATTTTGGGTGGTGGAGCGGGGTTCGTCTATTCGTCTATTCGTCTATTCGTCTATCGACCTTCTTCTTCCCAGCGGCGAATCACAATTTTGGGATCGAAATAGGTGTTGTTCGGATAAAAATCGGGCAGCGATGAGCGATCCCCCTGTCTCGCACCTTCCAGATGCAATAGTGCGAGTGGTAGCGCGGTATCGATATTCGTTTCGCCTTCCCGACTATCTGAGACAATCAGGCCATTCACCTGATATTGCCGCAGCAATTGTTCTCCGAGAGAGGTGGCGGACTGCAATAGCGCATTATCGCCTGTTGCCGAGTGGAGTTCCAATAAACCGAATAACGCGCAGGCGTCGTTTTGTCCTTTGTTTACCCACGCTTCATCACTTGCAGGCGAACCGCCAGATCCAAAATCCACAGGCGCGTTTAAGTCGCCCCAGCCCATCCCCTGGGCTGTGGAAAAGGCTATTTCTCGAAAACGATCAATGCCGGTCAGATGGTATGCCCGCGCGTAAGATAAGAACATCAGGCCATTTGCAGGGACTTTTCTCAGCTTTGTGGGCGGACAATAGCCGATTGCTTCATTGCTATTTTCTGGATAGAGGCGGGTGCCGTCATTGATTGCGGGATAAAAGCTGTGGTCGTTGATATTGTAACAGTGGGTTGCCAGGGCTTCTAAATCCGCGGTTACTACATCGAGAAATGCTTTGCCCTTTTCATTGCCCAGGACCTCCGCAGCATTGAGAAAGGTGACGGCGGCTCGTCCGTATCGAACCTGGACCACGTTATTGGTGATAACTGTTACTTCGTTAACATCTGTCCGCTCGCTAAACGGTGATTTGAATGACTCTCGCACCCGACAGGGATCTCGATGATTAAACTGATACCCCGCTAATCCCGTCTCGGGATGCCGGATTTGATCATATCGGGAAAGTAGATGGTTTGCCCATCTCAAAGGTGTTTCATCGCCTGAGAGCGCGTGTAGTATTGCCCCGCTCAGGATTAAATCGCTTCCCGTGTTGACAAAGGAAAGCGCGGTGTTCTCCACTATTGGCAATGGGCCTCCTTCAAATTCTGCATCCCACTTTTCACGCCACGCTTCGTAAATTCCGTGTCGGTTAAAGAGCAAGGTGGACCATTCCCAGATATGCGCGTGCCAGACCGCTTTGACAAAGCGGCGCATGCGTTCGGGATGAACTTTATATAGGTACGCATAATGCGGATAGACGCATTTCATTTCGTGATTGCCCAGCACTGGCGCATCTGTCAACAGATCGTAGCTGGTATGGCCGCCCCAGTAGAATAGGTCAGATTCTATATCGTGAATTTTATCCAGCGCATAGCCAATCCATTCATCTGCCCGTTTGTGGTATTTGTCCTGCGCGGTCAACGTTCCCAATGCATCCAGTGCCCGCAAAAAATTCTGCTGACACGCGAGATTGGAAAGCATATTTCCTTCCCAGATCAGCGGCTGCGAGGTCGATAGGTCGAGGCCGTCTGCCAGCATTGCACTGTTTTTGTGTGTGCAACGCGCAAATACTTCCTGTACGTGTTTATCTACCGCATCGATAAATCCCATGATTGCCCTCCTTGTCTTGATTCAAATAATTATAGCTCCAACAAACAAAATATCAAAGTGCTCTTACATCCGCTCAACAATCGACTTGACATTGCCGCCCACAGCAAGCATAAATACGTCTCACTTCTTAATTTACTAACTACTTTTGGAGGTCATATGTTAAAAGCCGGATTTATCGGAGCTGGGGGGCGCAGTCAGGGCGCGCATTATCCAAATGTCCATCGCCTGGAGCGTGATGTCGAGATGTGCGCGGTTTGCGAACTCGATGAAGAACGCCTGGATCAGGTTGCGAAAAAATACGAGTTTCCGCAAGTATATACAGATCACAAAAAGATGCTCGGCGAAGCCGATCTCGATATCATCTATTGCGTTATGAATGAAAAATGGATTTTGCAGACGGCTATTGATTGCATGAATGCGGGCAAACACATTTTTATTGAAAAGCCACCTGGCGCCAATCTCGAAGAGACCGAGCAATTGCTCGAGGCGGCGGTGTCCAACAATGTGTTTGCTATGGTTGGGTTCCAGCGGCGCTATACCGCGGTTACGCGCGAGGCCATGCGTGTCGTAGCAGAAAAAGGTCCCGTTTCATCTATTGTCACGACATTCAACAAGCAAATGCTCGGTGGCGATGGCAAAGAATTTACTTCTACTCTGTGGAATGACGTCTGCCATATTGTCGATCTCACGCGCTATATGGCCGGGAGTGAACCCGTGGAGGTGTCCGCCTATCAGGACAAATTTGGTGGGGAGAGCTATAATAATTACACGGCTCTCATACGTTTTGAGAATAACGCGGTCGGCACCATCCATGGCAATCGCGCTTCTGGTGGGCGCGTGTTGCGCTCTGAACTGCACGGTGTGGGTATTGGGTGTTATATGAAGATTCCCCAGGAGATCGAGATTCACGAAGACAATCAGGTGCGTACCCTGGGGGGATGGGAAGTTGATGGCGTGGAAGAGGATGATGTCGCCAGTTACGAGGGTGTTTTGACGATGCACCAGCATTTTGTCGATTGTATCAATAAAAACGAGGTGCCTCACAACGACCTGCGAGATGTTATCCATTCCATCCGTCTGGTGGATCAGCTCGAAGCTAAGGAGTAAATGTGCTCGGGTGAGTCAACCAGTTCGCCCGCGGCCTCCAATACCTCAATCCCAGCATCCTTTTTGTACGCATTTTCGCTGATATATCGCCGCCAGGCTTTTGCACCCGGCATGCCGGCAAATAGCCCTATGAGATGTCGTGCTATATGGTGCAAGCGCGTACCGCGTTCGAGTTGGTCGGAGACATAGGGCAGATACGCGTGCAGGATTTCGTGTCGAGATGGTATTGGGCGTGTTTCGCCAAAGAATCGATGGTCGGCATCGGATAGAAAATAGGGGTTTGAGTAGGCTTCCCGCCCGACCATCACGCCATCGACACGCGCCAGATGCGCGGCGGCTTCGTCGAGCGATGTAATTCCCCCGTTGATTACGATATCCAGATCTGGAAAGTCGCGTTTGATGCGATAGACGATGTCGTAAGATAATGGGGGAATTTCTCTGTTTTCTTTGGGACTCAGGCCCTGAAGCCATGCTTTGCGCGCGTGAAACGCAAAGATACGGCATCCCGATTCGGCAACGGTCTGGACAAAATGCACCAGTTCCTGGTAAGAATCGCGATTGTCAACGCCGATTCGCGTTTTCACGGTTACGGGAATATTCACCGCGTCGCGCATTGCGCCTACACCATCGCGCACCCGTTCGGGTTCTTTCATCAAGTACGCTCCAAAAAGCCCCGATTGCACGCGGTCGCTCGGGCATCCCACATTCAGATTGATCTCATCATATCCCCAGTCTTCACCCACTTTGGCGCACTGTGCGAGGTCAGCGGGGTCGCTTCCGCCCAATTGCAGGGCTATGGGGTGTTCAATCGGATCAAATCCCAATAAACGCGTGCGGTCGCCGTGTATGATTGCGCCGGTGGCAACCATTTCGGTGTATAGCAAAACCCGTTTGGTGATCAGGCGCAGAAAATACCGCTCGTGCCGGTCTGTACAATCCATCATGGGCGCGATTGAAAATCGCCTGCTGTTTCCAATAGCCATATAAAAACTCAACAAAAAAACGAGTCGATTACATGGGCAACCGACTCGTTTTGGATTAATACCAGTGTTTATCACGCATAGGCGGAAAGCCCGACTTCACTTGCATTGACAATACTGGGGGCTGCCTGTGGGGGATTGTCGCCGAGGAAGGGCAACACACCGTCCGGATCTTGCCAGGCGCCATAGCCATTCAGAACACCAGCAACATTTGAGGCCGCCAAAATGGCCATTCCCGAACGAGTCCATATTGTCGCCGATGCAATATGCGGTACAATGACCACATTGGGCAACTCTTTAAGCCCGGGTTTCATCAGGGGTTCGTCTTCAAATACATCGAGGCCGACTTTGAAATCGGGATGGGTTTGGCAGTGTGCGACCAGTGCGACTTCGTCGATGACCGGGCCTCGGCTGGCGTTGATGAGTATCGCATTGTCCTTCATCAGTGCAAGACGCTCGGTGTTCATCAAGTGGAAGGTGGTGTCATCCAGTAGTGGATGTAAGCTGACCACATCGGCAACTCTCAACACGTCTTCGACCGAGTCCAAACGCCGACAGGTTATGGGTTCATCGCCTTGAGCTTTTAAGAATTCGCCATAAGCCGCGATATAATTTTCCATGTATTCATTGGGGTACGGGTCAAAATAAACCACGTTCATCTTGAACCCTTCGGACATCATTTTGGCATAAGCACAGCCGATGCGACCAGCGCCAATTACGCCGACTGTTTTTCCGGTCATCAATTCGCCCAAATAAAGCGTAGGCAACCAGCCGTGATATTTTTCGGCGCGCATAAAAGCGTCGGCTTCGATTACCCGACGCGCTGCTGAAAAGGTGAGGGAGACGGCCATTTCCGCGGTGGTCTCGGTCAATACACCCGGCGTATTGCCCACCGGTATGCCGTATTTTGTCGCTACGCCAACATCTACATTATTGTATCCCACGGCATAGTTGGAATACGCTTTGCCTCCCGCATTCTTGAGGGCGGTAAACAGTTCTTCACCCCACTTTTCCGTCAATTGTCCGATTACGCCATCGCATTGATCGCCGATTTTGTCTTTGATTTCTTCGACACTCAAAATTTCTGTGGATGTGCCAATCTCTACGCGGCAATCAGCAGCGGTGAGTATCTCAAGCCAGCGGTCGCCGGGCAATTCTTTGGTTACGACTACGCGCTTGCTGCCCGATTCGTTGTGTGTTCTCCAGTCATTGGTGCTCAAAATACATCCTCCTTAAATTATGCGTTTTATTCAGAAAATTGCGAATGCGAAATATAACTAATCAAAGCGTTTGTTTCAAGTAATTCTCGCTGTACGGAAAAATGAAACGCGAGGTTTTGATTGTCATTGCGGCATGGTTTTAGCCGCAATCCAGAGGTTGTAATTGTAGCATGGCCCCTGCTTAAGGCATGCTTTAGCCGCTACACACAGCATAACGCCAGTAATCCAGTCTATTAGATAAAACAAATACTACGACTTGCCCAGTCGAGTGGCCTCAGTCTGTACAGCCTCCGAGGCACTTTTTACTTTTTCAACGAAGGGTTTCATCGTCGCTTCCATCTTTTTTTGTAACTCTTCGAGAGTTTCGGCCAACTTTTGGAAACATTGATATCTACGATCAGCAACTTCAATCCGAATCTGTTCTATATCAGCACGCCATTGGGCTTCTCGCTCTCGGCGGTGTTCTTCGTGGGCGTGAATCAACTCACGGATATTGGGTGTCGCACCATCAACGGCCAATAGTAGCTGCAGGAAAGAGGTAGCACGGTCTCCCACCAGCTTTTGCGATTGTACATTTTGTAAGATAGATTCTGCTTGTTGCCTCAGGAGGCTGGATAGCTTTTCGAGGTGCAGGATAGACTGCTGAAGCAAAACAGTGGATTCATCGGGCCAGAGTATTTTCTTCCAAGAGGGTATATTGTTTAGTTGGGCTTGTGCGCTGGCGATGTGCGCTGACAGGTCACTGAGGGCAGCGTCCAGAAGTTCTCTCGCTTGTGCAGGTTCGAGCGCGTATTCATCTCTACGCTCTTGGATTAAAGCATTTTGTTGTTGCTGGAGTTTGTGTTTGCGACTTTCTACGGTTTGGGCGAGGCTTTTTTCTTCGCTTTCTACCGTACGTTCATACTGTTTCTCGGCTTCTGCTTGTGCGACAGTAGCCTTCTCCTTCGCTTTGCCCTGTATCTCTTCGTACATTTGTAGCGCGTCTTGGAAAGGTTTCTCTTTGACGGCATTACTGGCCTTACGACCCCCTATGGCACCTCCAATGCCACCCAATAAAGCTCCGATGGCCGTGCCAACGCCCGGAAATATAGCAGAGCCAATAGTAGCCCCAAGCGCAGCCCCAGCGGCTCCGCCACCCCCTGTCCCCGCTACGTCCAACCCAAAATTCTTCATGGCATTAGCTACATCAGTATCGTGATTTTTTAAAAGTTTGATTTCTCGGAAACCGGAAAGAGCTGCTGTGATAAATGGGATGCCTCCCACATCTACATTCTCCAGAAGTGCATCGCTTACCCCTTCGGCATGCTCCAGCATATCAGCATGCGACAAGGCGTTATCCACCAGGACGATATTCTCTTCCCCTAATTCCACCACTTCGTTGAGTTGTTCGAGAGAACCGGCTGCGTCAAGATGAATCGCATTGTCGGGTATTCCAGCCATGTCTCCGGGTACGATAACAGGGATATCGGGATACGTTTCAAAATGATCGGCGAGGGAACTGAAATCGCTAACGGTTTTGATATTGACGGCATGTTCTCCGTTCAATATTAGATCATATCCCGGTTGGTTAGACAGACCAGGCATCTCTACCTGCATGCCTAACTCCTCCAGATGCTGACCAACAATGGGTTCAGCTAAATGGCCCATTAGCTTGTTTAAGGCTCCTTCCGGAAGTGCTTCACCTATCTCGGCTGAATCCCAACTCGAAAGATAATTACGCAAGTCGCCGATCGAGTCGAGTTGATCTCCGGCAAGTTGTCCCATCGCCGTGTACACATGTTCGTCTATTTCCAGCAGATTCTCAAGGGGCTCCTTACCTAACCAGGCACCCTGCACAGCCGCAGTAATTGCAGCATAGGGATCTTGAGGCTGTTTAACGGTGAAGTTGGGTATGGATGGTGGAGGCGTAGCGGAGTTTGGAAGAGAAGAAGGGGGTAAATCATTCGGTTCATTGATGTCAGAATCCGAAGAAGAGGCAGAATCCTGGTCTTCTAATTGAGATTTGGATTGGCCAAATCGCTCAACCAGTACCAAAGCCCCGAGGTCGCGTGGTGTACGCACAGATTGTGCCTGGTCGCTTACGTCCTTTTTCAGGAAATATTTCCGTCCTACTACTATGCCACCAACGATTGCCAATGAACCTAATGAATATAAGACTAAGACGATTTCCATGATATCTTCTCTATTTATACAAAAATGACAATTGCCATTCCTGTCGTCACGCCTGCATGTCTTAAGCAGGCGTCCAAGATGGGGGTACTTTTAGCTCTAAGGATATTCGGATATATCGGACACACTACGGTGGTTGACCATAATTAGTTCAGGTGCCGTATCCAGCATGATTTCTTCAAATTCATCGAGAGTGGCGGCCTCAATATGTAAGCCTTCAATATCGCTTTCCGTATAGAAGACCTGTGCCTCATTATCCCAGACAGCCTTTACGGTAAAAGTGCGCTTCATATCATTGCCTCTCTACACAATATGTCGCGGGACGTGTTGGTCTAATTCAAGTTCCTTCCGTGAGGGGATCTAACACGTTGAGTTCACTGATCCAAAGAAAATCCTGAACATTATGTGTCACCAATATGCGATCATGGACGATGGCAGTAGCCGCGACGATCGCATCTCCTAAACTCATACGACGCTGTTGGCGCAAACTAACTGCCCGGTGCATGACTGTATCTGACAAAGGCAGTATTTCAGTTTTTTGAAAAAACTGTTCCAAATTTTGCCGTTCATCTTCCTCCAATTTGTGATACCCAAGTACCTCAATATAGCTCACCACCGAGACAGATGGGGTAATCTCATCAATAAACTGCCGCAAATCGGTATGATGCGGTTGCGCGGCATAGATAATTATATTGCTGTCAATCAGCATCGGTATCTCGATAGGGCAACGGGCGGTCTTTGCGTTGCTCGCGTTGCCATGCGACCGGATCTTCTATGTCGGCGAAAGTACCTTTTTCAGCCAAAGTTGCAAGCAATTCTCCTGCTGTTTTCTCTTTGGCTTGAGATAGTTCCTGTTTCGCTTTGTCCAGGATAATAATATCAACCGAAATCGGTTCGGCGGTTTCTGGAGACCCGTCGAGCCATTCAACGTGGTCATCGCGCAGGATGGCTTTGTAAGTGCGCCGCATGTTTTCTCCTAAAAATATTGAGATTCTGTTAGCTATGCTTGCCGTGTATTGGAGCATAGTTTTGGAGCGAGAGTCCCTTATTTGCGATGTTCAGTTATGATTTCATAAGCGTTTTGTATCTCTTGGAATTTTTCTTTTGCAAACTTGTGAAAATCCGGTGCGAGATCCTTCGAGGATATTCGGTCTGGGTGATATTGCAATGATAATTCGCGATAGTGTCGTTTCAATTCGTCATCGGAAACCAAAGGGTCGCAACCCAAGACCGCATAGTATTTTTCAATGTCAGGCAGCATTTCTTCCAATGCCTGAGTCACAAAGTCTGACGATAATCCAAATGCGGTGGCCGCATCATTGAGGGATTGCTCTTCTGCCGCGTGCAACGTGCCATCAGCGGCAGCTATTTTCACGAGACGATATAGTATGCCTTTACGATGCTCAATGTCTTCTACATATTGTGCAAATTCGGCGGCAATTTCCTTAAATGGGACTTCCGTTGTCTTGGCTTCATTTAAAAATTCAATAGCCATTTTCTGAGTATCTTGGTCGAATTCTTCTTCGACCATAATAGCCTTAATCGCGTTAACCTCATCTTCAGATACGTGCAAGTCGGTCTTTGCTATCTTACCAAACATTAAAAATATCGTTCTAAAGATGGCGTTCCGTTTTTCCTCCTCATCCAACGCCTGAGCAGCTTGATTTTGCGCCTCCCTTTCCTGAAGCATCTGTAGGAATTCATGAGGTGTCGGCACACCTGCTGCTTTGGGAAATATTGTTTCCCCTCCGAAGATACCACTTTCAAGGATGTAAACAGAGCCATCTTCTTGCACGGTAAGCGTGACGGTCTTAGTACCAAAAGTGCCTTGTTTTTCTAGTTTGGCCTCAAAAGTCTCGCGTTTCATTACGGTGTAGCCATCGGCGTTAATATATTTATGCATCGCGGCTTGAAGTGTCGGATAGACTGGGTCCCCTGATAACTGATCCAGAATAGCCAATGCAACCTTACCAATCTCACCTAAGGTGCTCCAAAAACTCACTATGGCCTCCTATTTATCCCGTTTTTAATAGAGGCAAATCTTGTGTACATTTTTTAAGCGTTTTCGACCACAGGCTCGATATCGAGGACCTCGCGGTCGAGTTTGGGGGGTGTTCCTTTGCCATTGAGCCAGTAGTTCGCCATTTCTCTGGCGGCGGCCATCTTGGGCCAGATTACCTCGCGGTAGCCCCGTACGTCGTCGGGCAGGCGCAGGACTTTCACATAAATATCGTATCGCTCTGTATTGTCAAAATCAAAATTATCTACCAGATCGATATACCAGTCTCGATAGTTTTTTTCCTCGCGGTGCCAGGCGGGAAGCCTGCGTAAAAAGCGCGCCCGCTTCATGATATTGAGCATCCAGTCGCGGGTTTGAATATCGAATCTGATGTCCAGTCCCAGGACGGTGAAATGCGGCCGGGTTAAATGCCTGTAAGAAATTCGGTCGCCGCGACCGGGATCGACATCGTAACGCGCGCGATCGCGGCGGTACTTTTCTTCGCTTGTCAATAGATGAGCCACATAGATTTCATCTTTATAGGCCATCACGCGGGCGAGAAAGCGCACCGCAGCATCGGTTGCGCGATACTGATATTGGACATTATCGCGGTCGTAAATCCCTTTTACGCGGACGACATAAGACTGCGCGTATTCGATACCGCCCCATTGAATGAGGTCGTAAACGCCGAGGGCAAATTGCAATTTTGTCGCGTCGGAAAGTAACCAGTCTGCGACTGTCTCCGAGAGGGTGCGATAGGTTTTGGCCAATTTTTCGCCTCGCGTTTTGGCCAGAATTTCCGCTTTGTCGTCGATGAGGCCCCTGTATGTGGTTACGAGTTTGGGTTTGAAAAATGCATCGGGATCCAACGCGGCTTTGCGCCCCATCTCAAATGCTTTGAGATTGGCTTCGAGTTCATTCGATTTGATATTTTGCTTCATCGCCCACCGGATATTTTCCAGTGTTAGGGGCAATGCGCCCCGTTGAAATGCCGCGCCCAGCAAGATGCTATTGGCATAGATTTTATTGCCCAGGTATCGTTCGGAGATTTCGCCGAGGTCCATCCCAAAATACGTGTCGGCGTTGGTATAACGCCGCAAGATATTCTCCAGATGGTCTGTATCAAAATCATCTCGTCCAATCATCGACAAAATGGTCTCGCGCTTGCCAGTTTCCACAACGGCTGTGGTGCGCTGTGGGCTGCCCACGCGGCCGGTTCCATTCGGATCTAACCCGCGCACGGCCTCCAGAATATCCAATCCCAACAGCAAGTCTGCATGTCCGTAGGGCGTCAATTGTGAAATCACCCGCTCGTCTTTGGTGAAGCTGACGTGCGAATACACGCCGCCGTTGCGAATAGCCAGTCCTTTTTTGTTGGTAAATCGCACGGTATATCCCTGTTTCGCGCCTGCAACGGAGATAATCGCAGAAATGGTATTGATGCCCATGCCGCCTACGCCAGCTACATACGCGTACCAGGCCGTATCGAAGTCGCGGCATTCGGGCTCGGGAATATTCGATAGATCGATTGATTCGGTTTGCACCTCGGGCGCGCGCGATCGGTGAACGGTCAGGCGTTCAAACGAGGGACACGTTTTATCGCCATTTGCAACTTCGACCTTTGTACACGCTCCGTCGGCAACGCACAAAGATAGATCGGTCGCGACTTTTGGACCGTGGAGGGTTTCTTCTACGGTCAAGCCGCTGCATCCGGTTGCTTGCGTGCATTCCAGACAATATTCGCAGACTTCTGGCGTGATGTTGATGTGGGTTTCTTCCGACAGAAATCCCTTTTCCCGAACGGTCTGTATCT
Source organism: Gemmatimonadota bacterium (assembly GCA_009838845.1). NCBI lineage: Bacteria > Pseudomonadati > Gemmatimonadota > Gemmatimonadota bacterium. Next base: position 39,641 of record VXRD01000003.1, read on the forward strand.
GCTCTGCGCGCACGCGACGGTGATATGTGATGCCGCATTCTTTGTCGGCAATGACTATTTTGACGCCGTCTTTTAGAAGTGCCTGTTCCAGGATATCGCGATACGCCTCCCGATTTTCTGGATTCATGCGGGCGACCATCACCGGGCCATTTGTACCGCCACCCAAACCGCACACGACCTGTTCAATATCCTGAGCAAAGGTCGGGCGTCCCATCAGGTCAATATCTACCCCCGGCGTGGGCTGATGCCCCGTCATTGCCGTGGTCTTATTGTCTAAAATGACATAGGTAATATCTTGCCCGTGTTTGATCGAATCGGAAATCGCCGCCATTCCACTGTGGAAAAATGTCGAATCGCCCATGAATACGAGTTGTTTGTTGTCGATAAAAGGATCGATACCCGCACCCGTGCCACCGCCGAGTCCCATTCCCGATAAATTGTGCATCAGCCGGTTAAATGGCTCGTATTTCAACAGAGAATAACATCCGATATCTCCGTGGAAAATCAGATCCATTGGATCTGTGCCGTGCTTGCGCTGCATATAATCGCCATCTTGGAAATCGTCGATCATCTTGTCCAGCACACTGGCCGAATCGCGGTGCGGACAGCCCGGACAAAACGAGGGTGTGCGAACCGATGCGCTCAGGTCAAATGTTTCTGTCTGAGCCATCAAGGCGACAATAGTATCAATGCGCTCGGCATCTACGGGTACTGTGGGGTCGTCGAGCGATTTCAACACTGGAGCCAGCACATTGAGCGCGATACTGGGATTCAGGCCACAACTGTCGGGGAAACCTGATCCATTGGGAAAGCGTTTGCCCCATATCCGGAAGGCTTTTGTTTTTCCTGCCTGATACAGGTTTTGTAAAGCGGCGCCAATTTGTTCTTCCAGAAAACCGCGTTTTTCTTCCACCACGTAAATTTCATCGACCAGGTCCGCAAATTCGCGCAAGATCTCCGAATCAATCGGATACGTAATCCCGTATTTCAAAATGGGTATGCTACCCCCCAACCCAACCATATTGAGCGCGTGTTCCAAATAACAATAGGCCAAACTGCTGGTGACAAAGCCGATTCGCTTTTTGCCAGAGTCTGGCCGATATAAAATTCGATTCAACTCGTATTCTTTTGCGAGGGTGAGCAGCTTTGGAAAACGCTGCTCGAGGACCTCCTTTTCTTTTACCACTGTATGTGGCGGGATAATCACGCGATCATCTGGGGAAATCGTCAGCGGGTCCAGACGGATGGGATTGTTAAATGTTTTTTCGGGAAACCGGTTTGCGTGTACTTCGACCGTGCCCCCGCCATCTGCCTGATTGGACGTCACGAGGTAGGCGATATAGAGCCGGGTCTTTTCCGATAACTCAAAGGCGACTTTGATCCAGTCTTTCATTTCCTGAAAGGTGCTGGGTTCGAACAAGGGCATGTACAGATGTTTGGCGATAAAGCGAGAATCAGCAGGCACTTGTGTGCCCTCAGACCACGTATCATCGCCAAATACGGCAACCGCAGCAGCACCTTCGCCCGTTCCGGCCATATTGCCCAGTGCCAGCGCGTCTGAAGCGACGTGCACGCCCACGCTTTTCATGACTGCGATGGCGCGAATAGATTCCATCTGCGCCCCATTGAGACGCGCTGCTCCCAGGGCTTCGTTGTTGGCAATTTGCACCATTACGCCTTTTTCCATCAACAACTCGCGGATGCGCTCTGCTGCATCAAATACTTCTGCCACAGGCGATCCGGGATATCCCGTCATCAACCCCATGCCGCCTTCGAGGCAACCTTTGACGATGAGTTCATTGCCCGTAAAAATGCCCGTGCCCTTTTCAAATGTAAATCGAGGATCCATCAATATCCTTTACGCAATGCGATATATCCGCTAAATCGAATCGAACCAACTTCTGTCCACTTCTACGACCTCAACCCTCTTTGTCTTCACGCTCACGCCGAGTTTGAGATCTTTCATTTTTTCCATCAGCAATTCGCCATCAATCAAGTCTATCGGCGGCGCACCATCCCGCGTGGCTTCTCGTTGCGCGCCCCTCGTGAAGCTGCCTGTAGTTAGGATCAACCCCTTATCTGCACGGCCTTGCATTGCGCCGCGGAAATCTCTGACCACACTCGCGCTCACACTCTCTTTGTAGCGCTTACACTGAAACAGTACAGGAAAACTAATAAGCCCCGCAAGACGGATTATTCCATGCCCGTCAATTCCACCATCGCCCGATTTCCCCGTCACCTCAACCTCAATAAAGCCCGATTCTCGCAATAGCCTTTGGCATAATCGCTCAAATGCGTCGGGAGAAATGTTTCGGAGGATATCCAGCAAATCTTCACGCCAGGTAGCAGTTTCATTTGCGAAATCCTCGGCTGAGATTTTGATTTCTTGTGGTAGGACGCCTTCGTCGGTATTGGCTTGCTTGCCAGCTTGATTCTGTTGAATAACCTTTCTAACTTCTCCATGATCAACATTCTGAGTTTTACTTCCCTTAGCAGTAAGAGACCATATACCTCTCTCTGAATTATTGATCAAACCGTACTTTTTGAGGGCGGTTCTCGCCCAGCCTAATCTGTATTCCAGTTCTGTCTGGCTTCCCCTCCCATGCGGAACTTGGGCAATACAAGAAGACAGTTCCATCTGTTTAATTACTTGATTGGTGATTTCTCTAATAGAAGCACTGCCCCCAAGAGCATGGAGCGCAGTAAGTGTCGGATTTAGTAGATCGTTAAAGGTTGGAACGTCTGGATTGAAATTGTCAGCCATTACAAAATCTCATAAAATTTGTTTTAAAGCGTGGTTGCAATTCATTCTAAAATGTTTATGAATAGATTGCGTGTTACTTGTGTTTATGCCTCTATGATAGACACGTCGTACTGCATGATTTGAGAGTCTCTGGTAATGAGTATAAGTTTTTCGACTTGGGCCTGGGCAACCAGTATTCGATCAAAGGGGTCTCGGTGATATAATGGAAGATGGCCTGCCTGTTCTCCATGAAAGAAAGTCACAGGAAGATGCGTGAAGCCTGCCTCCTCAACCATGGCACCTAAGCTATTAGGACCTTTAAGCTTACCCAGAGAGGATTTGATAGCAATCTCCAAACCACTAATAGCACTAACAAAAACCTCATTCTCCGAGTTGGTAATAGCCTCGTAGGCATATCGCTTTAATTTCTCGGACTCTGCAAACCACCAAATGAGGGCATGCGTATCAAGCAAAAGACGTTGCATTACTCCTCGGGAAATAAAGTGCTATTGTAGAACGAATCAATCACTTCCTCGGATGTTTCGTCGAAGTCATGGGCAATCCAAATTTGTCCTTTCAGCAAGTCGGGTTTTCGCACTTTCTTAGAACCGCGATACTGCACCAAATTCAAATATGGTTTGCCAGCCTTGGTTATTACGACCTCCTCGCCCTGCCAAGCCAGTTCTCCCAGCCGCGCAAGTTGGGATTTTGCTTCCTGTATATTCATCTGCATTGAAAGGCCTCCTGTTAGGACTTTTTGCTCTGCCTAAACTTTAGTCACCGAAGGTTAGTACATTTTAAAATGCTGTGTCTTGCCAATTGGGATTGTAGAGTTCACCCGACATGGTCGAATGCACCAGTTCGTAAACGCCGGTTCCGCGGCGATCGAAAAATATAAAAATATATCGTCCCGACTTTTCGTAAGTCCAGGTATCTATGGCTTTTCCTATTGCAGCCGATGTGGTATAGTCGCGCTCGCTGGGCGGCCCGTATTTGATATAAACACGCCCTTTGTCTGTCTCTGATCCCCGCTTTCCCGGCTGCGATGTAAACGTATCATCGGAGTATTTCATGCGATTTATATGGTCTCGAAGCCGTTCATTTAAGGGCGTCTTTGGAGTCGGATCCAGTTTTTTCCAAAATGTCCGGAGGAATTTCATTTTTGAATCCTGTGTTGGCAAAGATTCGTAAAGACCGAGATCTTTTTCAGACGCAATGTGATGAATGGTTTGAAAATATCGCAATTGTTCCTGTTGTGCCTCCGTCAATTGTGGATTTTCATTTTCATCTGAAATGAGAAAGACTTTGCGTTTATGTCGCACATGTTCGCGCGTGCTGCGGTCAAATAACTCGATTTGCAAATCGTACGCGCCGCCAGATAGTCCTTCTGTTTCCAGAACGTCTGTTTTTACCACGCTTTCGCCGGGCTTAATCAGTCGCTTTGCCGGATACGATTTGACAACGACATCGGCGGTGTCGAGCACACTGTATCCCAAAACAAATGAATCATTGGGACTGTTGGGCATGACCTTGAAGTTGTAAACCTCAAAGTAGATCTGTATTGGTTTACCCACGCGGAAGAAGCGCGTTGTATTGGGGACGACGTGCCATCCATTTTTGACAAAGCGCCCGGCAGATTCGGCTTTTTTCAATTCCGAAGCGAATACCACATCGCTTACGACCAACTCAGTACCCTCAAAACGGCGCACGCGCATATTCCCTTCACAAATGCCTGAAATATCTCCGTAAATATCTTCGGCTGTCAGCGTCATTTTGTAGGGACCGGGCGCAATATCAACGGCGATGATATCGCGCACCAGCGCGCCATTTTGTTTCAATTCTCGGATATTTACTACCGAAACATTTCGCGTCCACAACTCTTGCACTGTGGGATTTCCCGCGGAGTCTTGCAGAGAAAGTTCAAAGTCAATTTGGGATACGTATTTGCCTTCTTCGGGTACAAACTGCAATTGTCGCGCATCTATTAATGTATAGACTTCCAGACGCGTGAGGTTTTGAGGTCCTCGAAATGCAGCGGTTTCGGCAAAAACGCGCAATTCGCCCTTTGAGCGCAAAGGCATATCCCGATATACTGGTGCACCCTCTTGCCCATATGCCGTTGTCCAGAAACAGGCGGCGACTATCGCAACATACCATTTTATGAGACGCATGACGATCCTCCAGGTGTTATAGACCACAATTCCCCGGCTGGTATTGTAAGAACAGTATAAAAAGTTGAGAAAATGGAATCAAGCGTTATCAAGCCACTTGATCTGCGGCGTGGTAGGAACTGCGCACCAGTGGGCCGGATTCGACATGCCGAAAACCCAGTGTGAGCGCGAATTGTTTGAGCTCCAAAAATTCATCGGGATGGTAAAAGCGCGCCACAGGAACGTGTTGAGCAGACGGTTGCAGATATTGGCCTATTGTGAGAATATCTGTTTTGCAATCTGCGATATCTCGTGTCGTCTGGCGCACTTCGGCCGGGGTTTCGCCCGCGCCGACCATAATACCCGATTTTGTAGGCATATTGCGCCCCATTGCTTTAGCCCGTTTCAAAAGTGCCAGCGACCTGTCGTACTTTGCCTGGGGACGCATGGTTTTATACAGGCGCGGTACGGTTTCGACATTGTGGTTTAAGATATCGGGTGCTGCTTCTATGACTATGTGCAATGCCCGCCAATTGCCCTGAAAATCCGGGATTAAGACTTCGACCTTTGTGTGTCTGCACAACCGCCGAATCGCATATATCGTTTCGGCAAAGATGCGTGCGCCCCCGTCTGGGAGTTCATCGCGGTTGACCGATGTGACCACTGCATGCCGCAATCCCATTGTCTGCACGGCTTCGGCGACCCGTTCGGGTTCTTCGGTATCAAGGCCCTCTGGACGACCGGTTTTTACCGCGCAAAATCCACAACTCCGCGTACACACATCTCCCAAAATCATAAATGTCGCCGTGCCCGAGTTCCAGCATTCGCCGATATTGGGACAGCGCGCACTTTCGCACACTGTGTGGAGATTTAACCCGCGCATCAAGTTTTTCAACGCGCGGTATCCCTCACTGCCCGGGGCTGGTACGCGAAACCATTCGGGCAGTCGCCTTCGGCGCACGGGAGGTGTTTCAATGTCCATCAAGCCATTCATTGCACCCTCCGCCCGGTCAGTGTGCGCAAGGTCGTCTGGGTAATCTCGACATTGGTCAGCGCGTTGTCTGCGACGCCCTCACGGGGAAATACGACTGTCTTAAAACCATCGGATTTTCCCACGGCGAACCCCTCGCCTTTGCGGGCATTTCCCTGTACTAAAACCTCGAGCGTACGACCAATATAAGTCGCATTGATTTCTTCAGAAATGCGATTTTGTTGTGCTATAATGGTTTCGAGTCTTTTTACCTTTTCCTCTTCTGGTACCGTATCGGGCATCTCGCGGAAAGCGACTGTGCCTTTTCGAGCAGAATACTTAAACATAAACGCGGAATCATAACGCACCTGCGCCATTAATTCCAGCGTAGCTTCAAAGTCGGTTTGGGTTTCACCGGAAAAACCGGCGATAATATCTGTACTCAAACACAGATCTGGCATCGCGCTGCGCAAATCATCTACCAGGGCGAGGTAATCTTCGACCGTATAGCTGCGTTTCATCGCTTTTAGAACGCGGTTTGACCCCGATTGCACAGGCAAATGAATAAAGCGACAAATTTTCTTTTCACGCGCCATTATTTCAATGAATTTTTCAGAGAAATCACTCGGATGGGGCGAGGTAAAGCGAATGCGGTCAATGCCGTCTATGCGCGCAATCATCGAAAGCAGATCGACAAAATCACAGGTGCCATCGCGATAAGAATTGACGGTTTGGCCCAATAAGGTGACTTCTCGAAAACCCGCATCGGCGGCGGCACGAGCCTGTCTGACAATTTCGCGCGCTGGCACACTGCGCTCTCTGCCGCGCACGTAGGGCACGATGCAGAATGTGCAAAACTTATCGCATCCGCGCATAATGGTAATCCAGGCATTGCTGCCCTCTTCGCGCAAGGGATTGATGTCCATATAATATTCGCCGCGATCCAAACGCACATCCAGAGCGGAATCGCCACGCGCTTCGGCGATGAGTTCGGGTAGTCGCCGATATGAATCTGGCCCCACGACGAGATCGACGTAGGGGGCGTCGTTCATCAGGGATTCTGAAACGTGCTTGGCCATGCACCCCGATACCCCCATAATCAGGTCTGGACGCCGATACTTCAGCTTGCGCAATTGCCCCAATCTGCCCCTTATTCGCTCTTCGGCGTGTTCGCGTATCGCGCAGGTGTTCAGCACAATGACATCGGCATCTTCTGGGCGATGAGCAGAGGTATAGCCCGATTGCTTCAAAATGCCCTGCATCAGTTCTGTATCCGATACATTCATCTGGCAACCGTACGTCTCGATAAAAACCTTTTGCCCAGACATGGGCGCGACAGGTATATCGGGCTCGGTTTGTACGGCGCGACCGTCTAATTCGATATTGAGCAATGCGCTCACGTTCGTTTCCTTTTTATTTTGTTTCTTGCCAAACGCATCTCTTCAATTACTTCTGCATCGCGTTCACACAATAGTGCTTTATCAAGTGCCCGTCTCGCCCGCGCACCCCCAATTTTGCCCAGTGCCCAGGCCGCGTGTTGTCGCACGAGTGGCTCATCATCTTTCAGGGCATTTGCCAGGGCGGGAACTTCAGATTTGCTTCCCACATTGCCCAGTGCTATGGCAACATTTCGCAATAATCCACGCCGTTTGGCGCGTTTGATCGGGCTGTTTTTGAATCGCTTTGAAAAAGCCTCTTGATCCATGTGGAGCAAGTCGGTTAGCGCGGGCGCATTCAAACCCTCGCGCGCTTGAAAAGCATTTTCAGAGGTTGGTTTTGCGTGTTTGAGATTCCAGGGGCATACTTCCTGACAGATATCACATCCAAAGACCCAGTTGTCTATATCCGATCTCAAATCCCGCGGAATAGCGCCTTTCAATTCAATGGTCAAATAGGAAATACACCGCCGCGAATCCACGACATAAGGTTCTGGAATGGCATCTGTTGGACACGCGTCCAGGCACTGCGTACAGGTGCCGCAGTGATCGAGTTGCGGGCGATCAACTTTGAGATCGAGATTTAGAATAATCTCGCCCAAAAAAAACCAGGAACCGCGACCCTTGTCAATCAAGCAGGTGTGTTTCCCAAACCAGCCCAGCCCGGCTCGAGCGGCGAAATCGCGCTCCAAAACAGGTCCGGTATCGACATAGACCCGCCCCTCAGCAGAGGGTTCGATTTGCTGAATTTCAGATAGGAGTTGTAGCAAGCGGTCTTTCATGACGGTGTGATAATCATCGCCACGCGCATAGCGCGCAATCTGCCCTTTGGGCTCACCGCCATTATCAGACCCATCGGAACGGGGCTGATAATTGAGACCCACGCACAGTACTGATTTGGCGTCTGGAAATATCTGGCGAATATTTGAACGCCGATCCAGATTGCGAGCCAAATACCCCATTTCCCCCGCGTAGCCCATTCCCAACCACTTTTGATAAAATGCCCAGTGTTGCGGGGGATCTACGGATGCAATCCCCACGGGATCAAATCCCAAACGCCGCGCCGCGTTCTTAATCCGGTGGGTCATGCAGGCACTCCAAAAATAGAGGGCAGGACACAACAATGCCCTGCCCCGTGATTCTCAGGTCTGACGAGCCAGTTTGCCAAGTGCGTTGTGAACCGCATCTACCGCCAGATCAGCGGCGTGTTTTCGCGTGGGGGGCAAGCCGCCAAGCGCGGTCTCGATATCACCGCGAGCGATTTTGCACGCTTGAATGGGCGTTTTGCCAACCACCCATTCCGTGAGCACAGATCCCGAAGCAATGGTCGCAGCACATCCCTGTGCGCGGAAGAGCGCGCGATCAATAACGCCGTCTTTGATGGCAAGATGCAGGGATAGGGTCGTCCCCGAAGCGGGATTTTCTGCAAATCCAGTCGCATCGGGGGTGTCCAATGCGCCGACATTTTTGGGATGTTCAAAATGATCCCGTAAGATCGTGGAGTAACCGTCAGACATGGAATTACGCACCGGCCCGTGCAGAAGTTCCCGAGCGATAATTGCTATTGCGACCGCGTCGTCCGTAGCGTCGTCCCCGGCTGCGCGAGATGCGTTTGCCAGAGCGACCAGCCCAATCTGTGGCGATTATTTGTCTAATCACCGTGATCTGAATCTCGCCTGGATAGGTCATTTCCTCGCGAATGCGCTCAGCAATTGCAAAGGATAGATCTTTGGCCTGTTCGTCGTTCACACGCCCGGCATTGACCAGCACGCGCACTTCGCGACCAGCATTGATGGCATATGCATCGCGCACGCCATCGAAAGATTGCGCCACCTCCTCTAAATCGCGCACCCGTTTGATATACCCTTCGGCATCGTCGCGACGAGCACCGGGCCGCGATGAAGAAATTGCATCGGCTGCTTTGACCAAAAACGAAAGCGGGGTAGAAGCCTCTGCCTCGCCGTGGTGATAAAAAATACCGTTGATAACCTCCTGGCCCTCGCCGTATTTGCCGGCCAGGTGCGCGCCAATGTCGGTGTGTTTGCCCTCGAGTTCCTGGTCCACGGCTTTGCCAATATCGTGCAACATCCCACATCGCCGCGCGAGTTTTTCATCCATGCCCAATTCTGCTGCCATTGCACCGGCCAGAAAAGCCACTTCTTTGGAATGCCCCAAAACGCTTTGCCCATAACTCGTGCGATATTTGAGCTTTCCGATTAGTTTGACCAGTTCTGGATGCACGGACTCAATGCCCAATTCGCGCACTGCCCGACGGCCTTCTTCAGCAATGAGCGAATAGATCTTTTTTTCGCAATTGGCAACAACCGCTTCAACGCGGCTTGGATTGATCCGACCATCGCGCACCAATTGCTCCATAGACAAACGCGCCACATCGCGCTTAACCGGATCAAAGCTGGATAAGACAACCGCCTCGGGTGTATCGTTTACAATAACTTTTACACCTGTGGCAGCTTCAAAAGCAATGATATTGCGCCCCTCTTTGCCGACGATGCGTCCCTTGATATGATCATCGGGCAATGTGACAACCGATATGGATGACTGTACGGTTTGATCTGTGGAACAGCGTTCTATTGCCTGTGCCAGAATTTTCTTGGCTTCGCGGTCGGCTCGTTCCCTGGCGTGATCGATAATTTCTCGGCCGATATTTGCGGCTGTCTGACGCAGTGAATTTCGGATGTTTTCGAGTAGCATCTCGCGGGCGCGGTCGGCATTCATGCCCGAAATACGCTCCAATTGCGCCCGTTGCTGATCGAGAATATCGGTCAGTTCCAGTTCTCGTTTCTCCAAACGTACGGCTTTTTGATTTCCTTCTTGTTCCCGCCGGGTTAAGGTCTTTTCTCGCTGACTTGCAACTTCGGCCTGTTTTGCCAGGCGAGTCTCTTGTTCGTGAAATTCGTCATTTCGACGGTCTAAAGAACGCTGTTTTTGATCAAAAGACTTTTCAATTTCGGCCTTTTCTTCATACCAGCTATTTTTAATTTCTAAAAAAGCAGCCTTGCGATCTCGGTCTTCCTTTTTTGCGAGTTGGGTTGCGTGTTTCTCTGCCTGCTGTTCAATATCTCGCATCTTTCGATCTCTAATGCGGGTGCCAACAAACCACCCGATTCCAAACGTAATAAGGGCAATGGCGACTGCCAGATAGATGATACTGTTAGCTGCCATTGAAGCTCCCTGAAGTAGCATGTCCATTGGAGCCTCCTGTCAAAATTCAAATCCGGTTTTATATCCATAGCGCAGGTGCGTTTGAAGATGTCTCTCTGCACAAACTGCGCCGATGCGTTATACGCATCGCAAATAAGAAAAAGCAGATAAAAAATAGGGGTCATGCGTTTTTGTTCCTCAGAAGCTGACTTAAAGCGATAAAGGGGTTATGTCGTGAACCCAAATATTTTAAGAGACCCAAAAGGGAGGAATCGCGAGACGACCCCTCCCTTCTGCACATGGGCTTTTCTACAAAGCGACGTTCAAACGTTAAACGATTCCCCACATCCACACTGATTTTTGGCATTGGGATTGTTGAACCGAAACCCCGTTCCCATCAAGCCATCGTCGTAGTCCAGTTCCGTGCCTGTCAAAAAGAGCGCGCTTTTCATATCGACAAAAACCCGAACGCCATAGGCTTCGATCACGCTGTCATCTGTGCGGGCTGTCTCGTCGAAATCGAGCTGATATTGAAGGCCAGAACATCCGCCACCGATCACTTTCAGGCGCAAACCGTGATCTTCGGGACGTCCGTCTCGGTCCATGAGCTCTTTGATTTTGCCCGCTGCGGTTTCTGTGACGCAGACCATATAATGCCTCCATTAACTCAACGCTTGCAGACACGCTTTGATCGCATCAAAATCGGGCAACTCGGTTGGATCGTCGGACACAGAAGCAAAGCGCACCACACCGCTTTTATCTACGACAAAAGCAGAACGCTTTGCCACGCCCTTAAATCCAATCAGGTCTTCGAATTGCGATCCATAAGCCGCGCTGACTTCTTTGTTGAAATCGCTGAGCAGGGGAATGGTAATACCTTCTTTCTCTGCCCATGCTTCCTGGGCAAAGGGACTATCTACACTGATGCCCAAAACCTGTGCATCGAGTGCGTCGTAATCGGCTAAACCAGCACTGACCGAACACATTTCATCGGTGCAGACGCCGGTATAAGCGAGTGGAAAAAACAAAATTACGACGTTTTTTTCGTCTCTGTAATCGCTCAGAGAAATATCGTTCATATCATCACCAGATTTTGATTTCAACGTAAAATCTGGTGCCTGGTCACCTACAGTAATACCCATTTCTCATATCCTTTGGAAAACTTATAGCGCAGCTTCGTAACGGCGGTTGACTTCGTCCCAGTTAATTGTATTGGTCCAGGCTTCAATATAATCGGGACGCAAATTCTGATACTTGAGATAATAAGCGTGCTCCCACACATCGAGGCCGAGAATGGGCGTTCCGTCACCTGTCATGATCGGATTATCTTGATTGGCAGTGCTCAAAATATCGAGTTTGCCGTCTTTGACCACAAGCCAGGCCCATCCACTTCCAAAGCGCGTTGTCGCAGCGGTGACAAATTGTTCCTTTGCAGCTTCCATGCTGCCCAAATCGGCGACAATAGCGCTGGCGACTGCACCTCCTGGTTCGCCGCCATTGGGACTCATAATTGTCCAGAACAAACTGTGGTTGGCATGGCCGCCGCCGTTGTTTTGAACAGCCGTGCGGATATCTTCTGGCACACTGGCCAGATTGGTGATCAAACTCTCAATAGACTGATTTGCCAGGTCATCGTGTCCCTCAAGCGCGGCATTGAGGTTGGTCACGTAGGCATTGTGATGCCTGGAATGGTGAATTTCCATCGTCCGCGCGTCAATGTGTGGCTCGAGTGCATCATAAGCATAGGGCAAGTCGGGCAATTCGTATGCCATTTTGAAACTCCTTGTTTAAAGATGAATAGCGTTACTGAGTCGGAAATCAAAATATAATGAACTCCCATAAGGGCGTCAAGTCCTTATACAAGTTGTTTATTTTATATAACACAAATACTTACAATAAGTTGATATATATCTGGAAAAATCATTTGACGCGAATAAGCGCGTTGTCTATCAGGCGTGCATTGCCGAAGCGCACAGCTACGGCGAGCAAAATGGAATCTTTTAGCTCTGCAACGGGCGTGAGGTCTTTTGCATCGACGGCTTCGATATAGTCAATTTTTGCACTGCGCTGTGGTTCAATGACATCGCGCATGGCTTCGATGACCTTTTGGGCACGCCTTTCGCCCCGATCGATCATTTTTTGCCCCACCATCAATGCGCGGTAAAGCGCGGGGGCTTCTCGCCGTTCTTCAGCGCTCAAATACGCATTTCTCGAACTCATCGCCAATCCGTCTGCTTCGCGCACTGTGGGGGCCATCTGTATCTCCACATCCAGGTTGAGATCGCGCACCAGGCGTTGAATGACGATTGTTTGCTGCGCGTCTTTTTGTCCGAAAACAGCTACATGGGGTTTTACGGCTGTAAATAGTTTGGTGACGATTGTTGTCACACCTTCAAAATGTCCCGGACGACTTGCACCACAAAGCCTTTCGGTCAGCTTTGCCACGCGCACCGATGTCGCAAAATCTCCGGGATATATTTCTTTTTCCTCGGGCAGGTATGCGAGACGCACGCCGTGCTGGTCGATCAGTTCCAGGTCCCGATCAATGTCTCTTGGATAGGCTGCAAGATCTTCGGCGGGGCCAAATTGCAGCGGGTTGACAAAAATGCTCACCACAACCCGATCTGTCACTTTTAATGCCTGGCGCACGAGGCTGAGATGGCCTTCGTGTAGATATCCCATTGTGGGTACAAGCCCGATGCGCAGGCCCGCCTGTCGGATACGGTCCGCTGCGCGGTGCATTTCGCGGACGGTTTTTATAATTTTTACGGCCATTATGTGTCTATTTGCGCTCTAAATCGGCGCAGTTCCGCGCTTTTTATCTTAAAACGGTGTCTGTCTTCTGGAAATCGACGCGACTTGATATCTGCGACATAGTCTGCAAATGCCTGATGCATCACACTTTTGAGGTCTGTGTATGTTTTGACAAACCGATAATGGCTTTTGTAAACACCCAGCATGTCGTGTGCAACCAGCACCTGTCCATCGCATACGCGCCCGGCGCCTATTCCAATGGTTGGCATGGACAACCGTTTGGTCACGACTTCGGCAATGCGCTCGGGCACACATTCTAAAACCACGGCCAGTGCGCCGGCAGACGCCAGTGCATCGGCATCTTTCAGGACATCAAGTGCTTCTTCGGCGCGATCGCCAAACACAGGACGTTTACCCGTGCGCGTTTGAGGCGTATAGCCAACGTGCCCAACCACGGGAATGCCCTCGGCGGCGAGCGCCTCGACCTGGGGCGTTATATTGCGCCCCCCCTCGAGTTTAACCACTTCGGTGCCAGCGGAAACCAATTGTCGCGCATTTTCTATTGTTTGCTCCGGCGTTTCGTAAGCTCGATAGGGCAAATCCGCCATCAACAGAGCACTCACGACTCCGCGCCGCACTGCGCGCGTGTGGTGGAGCATATCATCCATTGTCACCTGCTGTGGGTTTTTATATCCCAACACATTGACGCCTACCGAGTCTCCCACAAAAATGACATCGACACCAGCAGCATCCTGAAAAACAGCTGTGGGATGATCGTAACAGGTCAACATCGCAATGGGTTCGCCTCGTTGTTTCATCAGCGCGAGGGTTTCTGGTTTTACGCGCGATCCCATAGGTCAAGTCCGCCTCGTTTTGCCAGCTTCCATGTGCGCTGGTCGATAATAACGGGTTCCGGACGGAGGCGATTTAATTTGTGCCAATAAATCCTCTAAGTGTTCCGGACGGTTTTCAAAATCGACCTCCGATACATTAACTGCGAGCAGCGGTGTTATCGAATAATGAAAGAAAAAATGGTTATAAGCTTCCAATAACTCCGAGATGTATTTTTTTGTTATCTCTCTTTCATATCCACGTTCATGGCGTCTTATACCCCGCATCAGATGATTGACTGTGGTTTGTAAATAAATCACCAGGTCTGGACGGGGAAGTTTTTCGCTCAGTGTTTCGGCCAGCCGCTCATAGAGCGCAAATTCCGTATCATTGAGTGTCACGTTGGCGTAGATGCGATCTTTTTCAAAAATAAAATTGCTGACCACGGCTTCTTCAAATAAATCCATCTGATGTAGTTCTTGTTGCTGTCGATAGCGGCTTAGCATAAAAAAGACCTGGGTTTGAAAGCCATATTGATCGGGAGCCTCGTAGAACAAAGGCAAAAAGGGATTTTCTTCGGGTTCTTCGAGCATCAGGCGGGCATTTAGACGACGTCCCAGAAGGCGAGCCAAACGCCTTTTGCCCACACCTGTTACTCCTTCAATGGCTATATATCGCAATGCTAAATCCCTTGGCCTTATTTTTTCATGATCAAATTGAGACCTTCAATTTTTCGCACGGGCAAATCCCTGCCCAAAGCATGTGCTGAAGTGCCTTTATTCAGTGACTCGGTCAAAAATTGAATCGATTGACCCAGGACGGGGTGTTTGAGGTCGGGTTTGAGGTCGCAAAGCGGCACCAGGACAAATGCGCGCTCGTGTAAGTGTGGGTGTGGCACCTGCAAGCCCGGCTGGTTGATGATGGCATCGCCATAGAGTAAAATATCGAGGTCCAGTGTGCGCGGGCCCCATCGCGTCTCGCGCAGGCGACCAAATTTGCGCTCAATTGCCAGTAGGCAATTCAATAAACTTCGCGCAGAGAGACTGGTATGGACTTGCAGAACTGCATTGAGAAAATACGGCTGGTCAACGACACCTATCGGAGCGGTTTCATAGACAGCAGAGGCAGCGATAATGGCGATTTCGGGTTTTTCATTTAGGATACCCGTCGCGTCCTGAAGCGTTTTTTCTCGATCTCCCAAATTCGCGCCAATGCCAATGTAGATCACGTTTCACGTCTCACTTCAACTTCAACGCCATCGAAATTGACGGATACCGGTGGGTTGGGTTTGCGAACTCGCACGAGGAGTTTTGACAATCCCAATTCCGACTGCAAAACGTCAGCGATGCGGTCCGCCAGGGCTTCGACAAGGCCGAACCTTTCCCCCGTCACAACTTGCTCGACTATTTTACAGACGCGCGGATAATCTACGGACTGAGACGTATTATTGTGTGCAAATCCCCTGAAATCCCCATAGATTTCTACGTCAACTTCAAATTTTTGACCGAGTTTGGCCTCTTCTTCAAACAGTCCATGGTAGCCGTAAAAAGCCATATTTTTTATTCTCAGTACGTCATTTGTCATGGTGCTAATATTTACAATTCCATGTGTTAAGTCAAGCGGTTTGCTGTAAATGGCAAGTTGACCACTTCGGCCTCTGATCCGTCGTCCAGTAGCACGCGCTGTCCTGCTTCGTGATAGCCCCGTCGGATGATGGCAAGGGCGATTGCGCGATTGAAGTGGAGAGATTTCACACATGTCGTTACCCGTCCGACGGTTTTATCGTTGACTGTGATATTGCCACAAACAGGCGTATTGCCGCTCAATGCATGTGCTGAAGTGCCTTTATTCAGTAACAAGCCGGTTAGGTAGCGGCGGGGGCGTCCTCGAAAGTGCATTTTGGCGATTACTTCTTGTCCAATGTAGCATCCCTTGTCAAAATCGACTGCGCGATTTAAACCAGCTTCGAGGGGCGCGACTGATTCATCTATCTCGGCGCCATAACGGGGGATGCCAGCTTCAACCCGCAATATTTTCTCCACTTGCCAGCCGATTGGCGTTCCTCCCGCTGTGACGAGTGCCCGCCGCAATGAATCGGCACGGTTTTGTGCAATGCGGAGATCACAGCCCGGTTCACCCGTGTATGATCGCGCGGTGACCCAAATTGGGATGCCTTCAAATTTGCGTATAATCGTATGATGTTCGGGGAGGTCAGCCGGTATGCGCCCAACAACTCGACCGGCCAGCTCAAGGGCTGTGGGACCCTGTACCCCTAATATGGCCCAGGCGTCGGATTCGTCCGATAGTGCGACATCATCGGCGATCAGATAGCGATCCAGGGTTTCCATCAACTTTGTCGCAAGTCCCGGTTCTGTTTCCATATAGATACAATCTTGTAAGCGGTGGACCCAAACATCTAATAGCGTTTGTCCTCGCGCCGATGTGACTGCAGCGTAATTGCCTTCATTTTCGGCGAGGGATTCAACGGTGTTGGTCACCATGCCGTGCAAAAATCTCAGACAATCTGCGCCTTCTGCACGCACTTTGCCTCGCTTGCTGCGGTTGAATACTCCCGCGTTTTCTCGAACGGCACGGTACTGCGTTTCCACATTTCGATGCGATGACATATATCTTATCCTCCTATTGCCTAATTGTGGTAATATCTATATACTTTGAAAACGCCGTTTTTGTCAAAGGATTCTTATTCTCATCAAAAGGAGATTCGCGTGAAAGCTATTCGCATATCGCAATACGGTGGTGCAGAAGTTTTGAGTTTTGAAGATATTGATGTCGCAGATCCAGGCGAGGGACAGGTGAGAATTACCATAGAAGCAGCGGGTGTCAATTTTATCGACACCTATCACCGAACGGGCCTTTATCCGCTGAATTTGCCGTTGACGCTGGGCCTGGAAGGTGCCGGCATCGTGCATGCGGTGGGCGCAGGGGTTTCGGATTTGACTGAGGGCGACCGCGTGGCCTGGAAAAGTGTGGAGGGGTCTTATGCCGAGCAAGTTGTCGCAGCCGCAGCCGAGGTGGTCAAAATTCCCTCAGATGTCGCTACTAAAACCGCAGCCGCGGTGATGTTGCAAGGGCTGACTTCGCATTATCTGGTCAATAGCACCTATCCGATTCGAGAAGGCGATACCTGCCTCGTCCACGCAGCCGCAGGAGGCGTTGGTCTTTTGCTCGTACAGATGGCAAAAATGCGCGGGGCTCGGGTTATTGGCACCACATCTACAGAAGAAAAAGCGGCTCTGGCACGGGGCGCTGGTGCCGATGATATCGTTCTTTATACCGAACGGGATTTTGAAGCCGAAGTTCTGCGCCTCACAGATGGTCAGGGCGTCGAGGTTGTTTACGATTCCGTTGCCCAGGCCACCTGGGAGAAAAGCATCAATTGCCTCAAGCCGCGCGGTTATATGGTCTTTTTTGGCAATGCCAGCGGGCCGGTTCCGCCGATTGATCCCCTGCTTCTGTCGCAAAAAGGGTCTATTTATCTCACGCGCCCGACGCTCAATAGCTACACGCAGACCCGTGAAGAATATCTCCAGCGCACCAGCGAGGTTATGGGCTGGATTCAAGACGGCAGTCTAGATGTGCGTATTGGAGAAGAACATCCTCTTGAAAATACGGCCGAAGCACATAAGCGCCTCGAAGGTCGGCAGACTACGGGGAAAGTGCTGTTGATTCCATAGTTGTATGTGTATCGAGAATCACACTACGCTGATACTACTCGTGAGAGCCTGCCCCTGCGGGGGTAAGCAGGGGGGCGATCCCATAACCCATGTTTTGCTCGGCTACAAAAAACGCGGTTTTGGCGTGGGGAAATACACGGGTATTGGTGGGAAAATTGAACCCGGGGAAACGGTGCGTGCAGCCGCTGTGCGCGAAATGCGTGAAGAAACAGGCGTTGTGATGTCGGTTCAGGATCTTGTGGATGCCGGGCATTTGACGTTTTATTTTCCCACCCGTCCCAAATGGAGTCTCACGACCCGTATTTTTATTGGGCGCAGGTGGCAGGGTGAGCCGACGGAAACAGGGGAAATACGCCCTGTGTGGTTTGAAATTGATCACCTGCCCTTTGATGCGATGTGGGATGATGCTACCTATTGGTATCCCTATGTGTTGGCGCATAAGCGCGTCAGAGCGATATTTACATTTTCGACCGACTGCAAAACCGTCGCGACCAGTGAGATTGAGATGTGGTAAGCTGTGTGTTTTTTACTTGACTCTTGTGGCAGAATGGCTATATATCAGGGCGTTTGATAAACGAAACTTAACAAACTCTTCACTTTCTCTTTAATGAGGTGATTGTTTTGACTACATCGGCTAAAAGTTTTTCCAAAGATGCATTGCATCACTATCTCGAAGATGTGGCTTCGTCTCAACCTCTATCTTCCGAAGAGGAAGTTGCGCTCGCTGTTCGCATTCGCAAAGGCGATCAGGAAGCACGGGCAAAACTCATTGAAGCCAATCTGCGCTTTGTGATTACAGTTGCCTACGAATATCAAAATCAAGGCGTTCCGCTCGTGGATCTCATCAGCGCGGGAAACGTCGGTTTGATCACGGCGGCAGAGCGTTTTGACGAGACGAGGGGGTTTAAGTTTATCTCTTATGCTGTTTGGTGGATTCGCCAATCTATTTTGCAAACACTGGCGGAACACGCCAGGGTCGTGCGCCTTCCGCTCAATCGCGTGGAATTGCTCAGACGCATATCTCGCTGTAGAAGTAGTCGGCAGCAAGAGACTTCGACGCGCACTGCGGAAGAAGAAATTGCCGAAGAATTGGATATTCCGGTAGAGCAGGTTACGGATATTCTCACCAGCGGACAGCGCACCTTGTCTCTCGATACGTCTCTTGGCGATGGGGAAAATAGCCTTCTTGAGATGATGCCCGACAATTCTCAAGAGTCGCCCGACGCAATGGCATTGAGAAATACCCTCAAAGCTGAAATCTCAAGTGCTTTGAGCACCCTTGATGAGCGCGAGCAAAAAGTGATCCGACTCTATTTTGGATTGGGCGGCGGTGCGGAGATGACGCTCGAAGAAATTGGCAAGCAATTTCGCCTGACGCGCGAACGGATTCGGCAAATTAAAGAAAAAGCACTTCGAAAGTTGCGCCACCCCACGCGCGGGCGAAAGCTGATGCCCTATGCGGAAGATACGTGAAAAAAACAAAAGCGAATAGACGAATAGACGAATAGACGAATAGACGAACCCCACCCTACCACCCAAAGTTGCTAAAAACTATGTCGTTGATTCGCTGATTCGCCTATTGTGATCTATCCAGATTTAGCGGGGTTTGCATTTCGTTGCAATTTTTCCACCCATTCTCGAAATCGCTGGCCGCGCTCTTCAAAATTGCGAAACTGGTCGTAACTCGCCGATGCTGGCGATAGCAATACCACATCGCCAGCTTGTGCGAGATCCGTTGCACAGCCCATCGCTTCTTCCAAATTTTCTACGCGGTGAATACTGGTTTTCCCTTTTGCAGTTGCCGCAATCGCATCCCCGGTTTCGCCCATCACAATCAGATGTGCGACCTTTTCCGCTATCACCACTCCCAAATCGTCAAATGCAATTCCCTTATCGTAGCCGCCAGCGATCAGCACGATCGGTTTGTCAAATGCCATGAGTGCTGTCCGCGTGCGGTCGGGACTCGTGGCTATTGAATCGTTCACATAGAGAACGCCGTTGACTTTTGCTACTTGCTCCAATCTGTGCGGTACCCCCTGAAATGTCTGCAAGACCTCGGCGATGTTTTCTTCAGATACGCCGCTTATGACTGCTGCACCCGTAGCCGCCAGTGCGTTGGCGAGGTTGTGCCGACCACGCAAGGATATGGTATCGACAGAGCAGACGGTTCGCGTATCGCCACTGATAGCATGTTGAATTTTTCCTTCGCGGACAAATACATCCCCTTCGCCTTCAACGGCGAATACCACCCTCTGCCCGGCGCCCGTCCAACGAGATACTTCGGCATCTTCTCCGTTGACAATCGTCCAGTCGCCTTTTGTCTGGTGCATGACGATTTGTTGCTTGGCTTTTCGATACGCTTGTAGAGATCCGTGAACGTCGATGTGATTTGGCGCGAAGTTGGTTGTGACAGCGATGTGGGGGCTCCACGGCAGATCTCCCAATCGGTCGAGTTGAAAGCTCGATAATTCCAGTACGATGGGTACATCGGCGTGTAGCAGGTCCAACTCATCGAGTAACGATCCCCCAATATTGCCGCCGATTTGCGTGCGTTTGTCTTTTTGTTTGAGCATTTCTCCTATGAGCGCAGTTGTCGTGGTTTTGCCACTGCTGCCCGTTATGCCGATTATGGGCGCAGGACAGCGTTCGACAAATAGGCAGATTTCCGATGTGATGGGTACGCCCGCAGATTCTGCGATTTTCAAGTATCGCGATGACCGGGGTACCGCGGGATTGGCGACAATTAAATCTGTTTTCCGAAAATCCGTTTCCTTATGTCCCCCCAGTTTAAAGGCGATGGGTAATCCATTCAGGGCGCGTACTGAAGCGCGCAGGTCTTTTTCAGGGCGCAAGTCCGTCACTGTCACCACCGCGCCTTTGCGTACCAAAAAACGCACCGCTCCCACGCCCCCGCCAAATAATCCCAATCCCATTACTGTGACGCGCTGGCCTTTTAGGTTCACGGGAAGTCTCCAGGTGAGGGCTATTCCTCTAACAATTGATCGATGAGATCGACCGGGGTGATGCCTTCGGCTTCGGCGTTGAAATTCGTGACGAGGCGATGGCGCAAGACGGGTTTGGCGACAAAAGAGACGTCGTCTATAGAGGGTGCAAAGCGTCCGCTGAGTACGGCGCGCGCTTTGGCGCCCAGGATGAGGCATTGGGATGCGCGTGGGCCGGCGCCCCATCTGAGCATGTTGCCGATGGATGTGTCTGCATTTTGAGGGCGGGTTTTGCGGACGAGATCCACTGCGTGATCTACGATGTGATCGGCTACTGGAACTTTGCGGATGAGTTGCTGGAGGTTGCGAATTTGTTCGGCGTTAATTACGGGCTGTACGTCGTGGGTTTGGGCACCTGTGGTGGCTTTGACAATGGCGCGTTCTTCTTCCTGGGTGGGATAATCGATCCACAGGTTAAATATGAAGCGGTCGAGTTGGGCTTCGGGCAGGGGATAGGTGCCTTCTTGTTCGATGGGATTTTGGGTGGCTAAGACAAAGAATGGTTCTTCGAGGCGAAAGGTTCCTCCCCCGGCGGTGACTTCGTGTTCTTGCATGGCCTGCAATAAGGCTGCCTGGGTTTTGGGCGGGGTGCGGTTGATTTCATCGGCCAGGATGATGTTGGCAAATAAGGGACCTTTGACAAAGCGAAATGCTTTGTGTCCGGTGGTCTGGTCTTCTTCGAGGAGTTCTGTGCCCGTGATGTCTGAAGGCATGAGGTCGGGGGTAAATTGGATGCGGCTAAAAGACAGGTCAAGGGCGCGCGCGAGGGTGCTGATGAGGAGTGTTTTGGCAAGGCCGGGCACGCCTACGAGCAAACAATGGCCCCCGCAGAGGAGGGCGATGAGTAGTTGATCGACGATTTCCCGCTGTCCAATAATGACTTTGCCAATTTCGGCGACGATCTGGTCATACGCGGTTTTTAATTGTTCAACTGCCTGGAGGTCTTCGTGAGGCGATGCTTCGGGCATTTTGTTTCCTTTCTCAGGTTTTGCGTTTTTCTTTTTTCGCCGCCGGGAAGAGAATATTGTTGAGGATGAGGCGATAGCCAGGCGAATTTTTGTGCAGTGCGAGTTGCGTGGGCGGGTCGTTGACAAAGTGTTGATAGTCTTCCGGGTCGTGTCCCGCATAAAATGTGAATGTGCCCTTCCCGATGTTGCCGTGGATGTATTTGACGTGGTCGGTGCCGGGTATGTCGCCCATAATGGTGACGGATTTTTTGATGCGATTTTTGCGAAAGGCCGTTGTTTGGCCCAAAAAGCCGGGGACGATGGGTGTGTGGTTTTGCGTGAGCATAGTGGGCACGGGATCGTATTTTGCCGAGAATTCAAATAGTGAAAAGGCGTCGATATCGGCATTTTTGATCTGGCTCATTTCAATGGGCGACAGGTCGATGTCGCCGTGTTCGTATTCGAGGGGGTCCATAACGAGGTTGAAGTTTTCAAAGGCTACTGTGCGTGAAAAATCGAGTTTTTGACGCGCCTGTGGGTCTGCGGGGTCGCCGTCGTAAACGCTATCGACGATGTCGATTCCTCGCGCGGCAAGGGCAATGTCAAAGGTATCGGTGGCCGAGCACATGGCAAAGAGAAATCCACCCTGTGCGACGTAGTTGTAAATGGCCTGTGCAACCGCGCCTTTGAGGTGGGAGACTTTGGCAAAACCCAATTTGCCAGCGAGGGCTTTGAATCCGGCCTGTTGTTGGCGGTACCAGAGGGTGTGGCCGTGGCTGCGATAAAATTTGCCGTATTGTCCCGTGAAGTCTTCGTGATGCAGGTGCAGCCAATCGAAGTTTTCGAGTTTGCCACTGAGGACTTCTTCGTCCCACAATGTGGTGTAGGGAATTTCCGCATACGTGAGCGCCAGTGTGACGGCGTCGTCCCAGGGCTGTTTGTTCGGGGGGGTATAGACCGCGATGCGAGGAGCTTTTTCAAGGCGCATGCGGTTCATGTTGCCGGATTCAATATCGGCGTAGATGCGCGTGGCCTGTGCGGCTGAGATGGCCTGGAAGGAGACGGCGCGTATTCGGGCTTCGCGCGCGATGGTTTCGTGGTTGTCGATGAGGAAGGAACCGCCGCGATAGTTGAGCAACCACTCGACGGGATGACCCTGTTGCAATGCCCAATACGCAATGCCGTAGGCTTTGAGATGGTCTGTTTGCGATACGTCCATGGGGATGAGAATTTTGCCGACGTTCGCGCTTCCGCCACCAATCGCCGCTGGGGAGATGGATGGTGTTGTTAGAAAAAAAAGTAAGACGAGAAGTGAAAGGCGAGAAGCAACCACAGATAAACACGGATAGACACAGATAAAAGACGTGAGTCGAGCGATCTGGCTTCGTTGCGTTGTAGGCTTCGTATGTGCTGTAGTTACATTTTGTCGTTTTAATGTCATCCCGCTTCCTTTGTTTTTCGGTTCTTCCTGAGACGATAGAAATAGCACTTGTCATTGCGGCATGGTTTTAGCCGCAATCCAGAAGGTTTTGAGCCGCTGGCTGCTGGCTGCTGGGAATAGTAAAGGAGCCATTCCTTACGGCGATATTGTTAATCTGGTATTTGTAGGGGCGACCCCCTGTGGTCGCCCGCTGACTATGATTTGGGATAATTAGATATTTCCCAGCAACTGCCTCGCATCAACACCCACATGTTCTTCCAATAATTCACGAAATGCCGCCAGTACTGCCAGGACTTTACCACGGTCTTCGGGACTTTCGGAATAGAACAACTCCGTGACTTGAGAAAGAGAAAGTTCGAGAAATGGAGAGTTAGATTGAGCGCGTTTTGCCTGGACGTAGTTTTCTGCCAGATGCCGCAACCGCGCATCTACGCCCAGAACAGGTTTTCGAGGCCCATCTTCTATATTTTGAACGATCTTATCCAGTTTTTGAAAAAAGGGTATAAGGGTCTCTACCACCTGTTCTGCCGCTTCTTTCCTATTCGTATCAAGATACCCCTTGTCAGTCAATTTACGATGAATGGACAGGGTGTTAATCGCTGATAGGAGTTCTTGGCTTTGTTGGAAACTCTGAATAGCCAACCATTGTGTGCTCATCTGGATTTCCCTCTAAAATCACGCGAACTGTGGTTAAGTTATGTGGCTCAGGGTTGAGGCTGGGCGGATGCCTGCAGTAAGCCGCTGCTTTTCGCTGACCAGTTTGCGAAAGTTGTACTCGACCTGAAGTCCGTGCCAAAATTCGTCGGACTGGCCGAAGAAGGCACCAAAGCGGATTGACATGGCTGGCGTGATTGGACGTCGGGCGTGAACGATTTCGTTGATTGTCTGCGGTGTAATACCGATGGCGCAGGCCATGGCATTCTGTGAAATCCCCATTGGCTTGAGGTAATCTTCCAGTAGAATTTCACCGGGGGTGATAGGTGTTTTCATCCCGCTTCCTTTGTTTTTTCGAGGGTTTGGATTTTTTGTCGGAGGCTTCGCAGTCGCTCGCGTGCTATGTCGGCTTCGAGGCTTGTGGGATAGTTGACGAGCAGGGTTTCGTAGATTTTTTGCGCGTCGTAATATTGGCCGAGGTATTTGTCGTAGATCGCGCCCTGTGCGATGTGTGCGGCGGGGGAAAGTGGGCTATGGGGTTGTGTGGCGATGAGTTTGCGATAGGTCTGAAGGGCTTGTGGATAGCGTTTTTGGTCGGTGTAAATTTTGGCCTGATGGTCGAGCAAGCGATCCGCGAGAAAGGATTGCGGATGGGCGCGATGGAGGGTTTCAAAAGCGTGCAATGCTCCGTTTTGATCTTTTTGGCGCAGTTTGAGGCAGGCACTGGCATACGCGCTGAGCAGGGTTGCGTCTGCGCGCTGGCCTTCTTGTAATAGCGCGGATAGGGCGATGGTGTCGTTGATGATGTCGCGGTTGACATCTGTTTTGAGCACGGCGTCGAGCAGGGTTTGAGCCTGGTCAATCTGGTCCGATAGAAAATGCAATTCGGCGAGGCGAAAACGGGCTTCGGTCGCTTCGGAGGCGGTCGCTCTTTCGGCGATGATCTGGTGGTAGATGAGCCGCGTCTTATCTGTGTTGTCCGCCTGTAGATGTCCTTCGGCGAGGGCAAATAGCGCTTTGTATCGCCAGGTGCTGCGTCGATGGGTCTGGATCAGGTTTTGAAATGCCTGTTGGGCACCTCCGGCGTCGTTGTGGTGGTCGCGCAAGATGATGCCCACGAGAAAACGGGCTTCGTCGGCCTCTGCGCGGTTGGGGTGACGGGTGATGAGGTCGCTGTAGTGGTTTTGTGCCTCGGCGGGGCGGTTTGCAAGCTGATATGCTTTGCCCAGGCCCAATTGTGCACGCGCCAGATGGTCGGAACGGTCTGCGCGGTCACATATTGCCCGATAAGCGGCAATAGCGGTTGTGGGATTTTCATTGTCGAGAGCATAGTGCGCAATGCGGAACAGATAATTCCAGTTATTGTCTGTGGGCGCATTGGGCGAGAGCAAAAGGTCGAGTGTTTGCGCGACAAACCCAGCGGGCAGGGCGTATTCGATGAGCAGGCTGAGATCGGTTTGGTCTTTGGGCGATGAGAGCAGGCCAAAGACCTCGGCGTGCTGGTCGCCGTTTTGGGCCATATCGCGCAGGCGTGCTTCAACGTGTGCGCGGTATTGCGGGTTTTGCCGAATCCAGATCAGATATTCGCGCACGGCATCGGGATAATGGGCGCGGCGTTCGGCGAGTTCGGCGAGTTCGCGAGCAAACAGCTTTGTGTCCTGGAGTGCAATTCTCGCGCGGCGATAGGTTTGTTCGGCGCGTTTGTCGAGGTTGCGTTTGCGATAGCGGTCGGCAATGATGGCAAAGGGATGTGTGTTGGTCGCCTTCTGGAGCAGAGGTTCCCAGGATGCAGCTGCGGAATCTATTTGTCCCAGTTCAAAGAGGGCGATGCCCAGGCGAAGGCGTGCGTTGTTATCGTTTGGAACAGATGAGAGGCGTTGGCGAAATAGCACGGCGACTTCGTCATGCCTGCCCGCCCGCGATAGTGCGGATTCGAGGCGCATGAGAAGGTCGGCGCGATGGGGATGCTGGATGTAAAGGCCGCGGTAGATGTAGATCGCGCTTGTGAAGTCCTTTTTTGCTTCAAGGGCTATTGCGCGCTGAATCGCGGCGTTGATCTGCTCGGTCTCGGTAGATGCCGTGGCAATCCCCACGCATAAGAGGAGAATAGCGAATAGACGGAGCGGTGTACAACTGCGCCAGCAGTTCATAGACGAATAGACGAACCCCACCCCGCCACCCAAAGTTACTACAAACTCCGTCGTTGATTCGTTGATTCGTTTATTCGTTGATTCGTTGATTCGTTTATTCGTCCGTTGTCTTTTTCGCATCTTCAATCAAGTTTTCAAAATACCGCCGGATGAGGGCCTGGTATTCAGGTGAATATCCCTCTTTGAGGGCGTCGCGCATCAGATGGCGCAGGGGGTTGTCGGCTTCCCCCAAATCTGCGGGGAGCGTTCCCGGTCCGCGATAGGTCAAATTTACGCCTGTGCGCGCCTGTCGCTTTTTGCTCTTTCCGCGCGATCTCATCGCCTGTTGGGCATCGAGCATGCGGGAGAGGATCTGTCGCTGTCGCATGAGGGTTTGGGGTGCGACCTGGCGTTGGAGAAGTTCGCGTGCGGTTTCCTGCATGTCGCTGGCAATTTTGCCCAGGTCGCCGAGCATTTCGCGCTGTTGCCGCGCCAATTCGCCGCGCAGGGCATTGAGCGCGTCCCGGATGGCGCGCTGTTGGGCCGCGAGTTTTTGCCACGAGGGTTGGCCTCCTTGCCCGGATTGCCCAAATAGATTTTCGGTTTGGGCGTTGAGTGATCCCTGTTGTTGGGCGAGTTGGGCCATTTTTGCCATCATTTCTTCAAAGCCCGTGCCCGATTCCGAAGAGGCGAGTTGTCCCAGTGCGTTTTGTACCATCATGGCTCCGCGATTGATTTCTCCCATGGCTTCGCGGGCGAGTTGGGCTGCCTGAGTGGCATTGCCCGCGTTGAGTTGTTCGGCAGCGCCATCCATTTTGTTTAAGGCCTGACCGAGGGCTGCCTGTGCGCTGGGGGGCATAAAGAAGGTTTTTTGCGAGGCGTCCATCAGGCGTTGTGCCATGCGCGATGCCCCGGTTATCGCACGCGCCTGATCCAGGGCGAGGGGGGCGGTGTCGTCGCGACTTCCCGCCTCATTGGCGCGCTGTGCCGTGCGTTCCTGCGCCTGGGATAAGGTGAGGAGATCGTGCAATACGCGGTTGAGTTCTCTGGCGATTTCTTCTTTTTGTCGCTGGATAAATTGTTGTCGGGCCTGTGCGAGGTTCTGACTCAGGTTTTGTAAGTCCCGGGCGAGAGAATCGCTGTTTTGTCCCGCGCTTTGCCGTTGTCCCAGAGCGAGGTCCTGGCGCACTTGATCCATGCGAGGGGTGAGTTGTTTGTTTTGTATTGCGTTGGCGATTTGGTCGAGTTCGCCGTCAGTGGGACTGTCCATTTTTTGCGATGCTTGTTGCAGTTCTGTGCGTAATTGTTCGGTGTCTCGGGCGATTCGCGTCTGGCGGCGGATGAGGTCTTCGGTGGGTTCGCGTTCGATATTTTGCGTGATCTGATCCTGGGCGTGGGCGAGTTCTTCGAGTTTCTGGTTGAGCGCGTCGAGGGTTTGTTGTTGTTGCACGCGCCGCAAAAGGGCGAGGGTGCGGTCGATGCTTTCGCGGAATTTTTCGCGTTCCATCTGAAATTGTTCAAGGGCCTCGCGCACCATGTTTGCATCGGCACTTTTGATGGCTTCGTCCAATTTTTTCATGACGGCCTCGAGTTCTGGCGTGCGAATTTGCGAAAGCAATGTTTGTAGTTCTTCGAGTTTTTGCAGGGTATCGTCTTCGAGCAATCCGCTCTCTTGCAGGCGGTCGAGTGCGCGTTCGAGTTGTTCGGCTGTGGATTCAATTTGTTCGGCGAGTTGTTCCTGTGTTTGGCGAACTTTTTCGAGTTCGCGTTTTTCCTGCCAATCGAGTTTGTCTTTGGAGAGCATATCGCGGGCGAGTTCTTTGAGGCGCGCGTCGAGTTCGCGCCCGCGTTGTTGCACGGTTTCGATCTCGTCAATGCTTTCGCGCTGTGTTTTGTCCGCTTCTCGATGGATTTCAAACAGGCTGGGCATGCGAATTGTAAAGGTGGCTGTTTCCCCATAAGAGGGCCTGGGATTGTTGTCGTAAGCGCGGATTCTGTAGGTGATTTGATCGCCCGGTAGCAAGTCGAGGTTGGACAGGTCCCAGTGATAAGACGTCTCAATTTCGCGCCCGGGCGTTGTGATAATTGGAAGGATGTGGTCTTTGTCGTCGTCTTTCTGGTATCTGAGTTGCAGGCGCGAGATGCCATAGTCGTCAAAGGCTTCGGCAACGAGGGAGACGCGCATCGATTCTGTGAGGTCGATATCTTGTCCCGGTCGCAACAGGCGCACGTCTGGCGGTTGATCGGGCAGCGCGACAATGCGATATGTTACGGGGTCTTTGTTGGCGATCATATAGGGATCGCGCAAGTGTATGCGATAGCGCCCGTCTTTTTTCACTGTCAGGGTCGCCTGTGCAAGCGATGAAGATACTGAGGCGGGTAATTCGGTTGCGTCGTCAAATACGAGCGAGGCCGATTCGAGGGGTTTGTTGGCTTCAATGGTCAATGAGATTTCTGTGCCGATTGGTACAATTACGTCGCCGCCCTGTTGATCGATGCGGTCGGGCATGGCTGTGTGCGGCGGAAATCGGTCGCGGTGCGAGATGCGCGTGACAATGGGGCGCGGGTGTACGGTTGCAGTGTAGGTGGGGGTTTGCGCGTCGTGGGCAGACAGGCGGTAGTCAAAAGATCGCGTGACATTGGGAAAGTGGTGAGATGTGCCCGTTTGTTTGACTGGTAAGACAAAAGAGGCCCACGTTTGTACGCCTTTTTCGCGCACATACAGGCGCGCAGTGCGCGGAACAATGCCCGCAAATTGTGCGGTGAGCGTAAGTGGCTCCCCACCGATGATTTCGACATTGCCCGGTTTTAAAATTATGTACGTGTCTGGCGGGCGAGTGTATGGGGTTTGCGGGTTTGCGAGGCGTTGGGCTGCGCCGGATAAGGCCGTGGGCCATCCCGCGTGGAGCAAGAGCGCGACGAGGGCGAGCACGACAACTGCCGTGGCAGCGCGGATGGGTGGCTTGCGATTGATGAGTCTTTCATAAGGAAGATGCTGTGTGGCGCGTTCTGCCTGGATGATTGCGGCATCGACGAGTGCGGTGGCGTGTTTTTCGCGGTCTCTTTGTCGCCACAATTGGAGTGCGTTGATCAGGTGTTGCTGGAGGCCGCCAAAGTGTTGTTCCACGCGCAGTGCGATCTGGTCGAGGCTGGCAGGGCGGATAAATGGGATGACGCAGAAGCGGGCGAGCAGGTATAAGAGGCATAGGGTGCACAAACTCTCCAAAACAATTTTGAGGATTGGGCGCAGGTAGAATATCGATTCGAGGATGAGGAGGGCAATTCCCGCGCTGAGGATAAATACCAGCGCGAGTCCTACGCCCGTTAGTGCCCGATTCGCCGCCAGCAGTGTGCGCAGTCTTGTGAGGCGGTGGGTGAGTTTTTGATGTGCAGAGTGTGAGGTCATGGAACAGTGGTCAGTGCGTTAGTGCCCAGACAATGACGTTGGTGCCCATTTTGAGGGCTTCTTGTCTTTTTTCGGGCGGGTCGTTGTGTACGTCGGGGTCATCCCATCCATCGGCGATGTCGCTACTCGTGTTGTAAAAGACGATCAGGCGGTCTTCGTGAAATAGGCCCAGAGCCTGAGGAGGATCGCCGTCGTGTTCGTGGATTTTTGGCAAGCCGTTTGGAAATTGAAACGGCGTTTTGAAGAGGCCAAAAGAAGGGGGCAATTGGACGAGTTTTTTGTCGGGAAATGCGCGTTTGATTTCCCGACGAAAGGATTCGTCCAGGCCGTAGTCGTCGTTGGCAAAAAGAAATCCGCCGCGTTCGAGATAGAGGCGCAAGCGCCGCAGTTCCTCTTCGGAGAATCGGATGTTGCCATGTCCGGTGAGAAATAGAACGGGATAGGCAAAGAGGTGTTCGTCGGTAAGCGCGACCTGGGCTTCTTGCTCGGCGGTGCGGATGGGCGTGTGTTGTCTGATAAATGCGAGCAGGTTGGGTATTTCTGTTGGCCCATTGTACCAGTCGCCGCCGCCGTCGTATTTGATACGCGCTATGGTGAATGCGGCGGGCGGGTCTTGCAATTGCGCCAGGCTGGACGCAGAGATTATCAGGAGTAGAAGGATGAAATGGCGCATGGTTTTTATGACGCGAAAAGGCGGTGTTCGGTTCCGTTGTAGGGGCGGTGCCTCCGTATAAAATCATTACGGAGCAGGCTCCTGTGCCCGCCCGTCGGAGGTCTCTTATGTCTCACTTTTTACGTTGTCAATTTGCAGGATGGAAGGCTCCGTGCCAAAGGTGTAAGTGCAGTCGAAGTCAACTTCTGATAAACACCGCGTGTCAATTGGAAATGCCGCGCATTGTTTGGGGCGGTTTTCGTAGATGCTACAGAGGGTATCCCCGGTGTCATTTTTGATGAGAAAGGGGCATTTGAACAGGAGTTCGCAGCAGTTGCCACATTGATTGCATTCGCCCTGTCGGTTTTTTTCTTGTTGCGCGACATAGGCTTTGCGAAATCGCAGCAGCACAAAGCGTCGTACTTTGCCTATGGCTTGTTCGCACATTTTGCCAAGGGTTCTGGGCATGGAAAAGTCCTGTTCTTATTTTATTTGTCCGATTTCGCGCTCTGCGGCCTGTACGCCGCTTTTGGTGTCGTGAACGGCGATGGTGAGGTCGCAGTGCTGGGTTTCGCCGCCGTTGAGTGTGATGACGCGTCCGGCGTCGCGTTCAAAGCTTTTGGCGTTGGGATAGTTGGTGGCGGGTTCGAGGCCTACAACGTATCCATCTGGGGTTGCTGCAGTGTTTTTCCAGAGGGTAAAGTACGGCATTTGTTTGAGTGCGTAGTGGAGCGAAGATCCCAGATTGCCTTCGGCGTTTTTGAGCAGTACAGATGTGTTGCCTTCGCTGTTGCCAGCGAGTTCGTAAAAATAAACTTGTTCGATATAACCCGGGGTGGGACCGAGGCATTGGTCGAATGTTTTGAAGCCTTCCTCTGCGCGTGGGTCGCGTGGGGAGACGGTTTTGTGCGACGTTACGATGGATGCGCCTTCTTCGAGGAGGGGCGCGCCGTAGTTGCAGTGGTAGAGCAGTTGCATTTCAGCGGGTTTGTCGTTGAGGTTGGTGACTTGATCGGCTATGGTGAAGTTGTTGCTGCCGAGTTCTGTCGATATGGCTGTGGTGAGGCGCAGCGCGGGACCAAACATCATGGTTTCATCGACGATGCCCAATACAGTGATGCGACGGGGCGGTGTCAGGTCGATTTGTATTTCGACATAGCGCGCGGGTATGTTGGCGATTTTGCCGTGCAGGGGGACAAAGACTTCGGCTTCGTTGCCGTTGTTGTCGATTACGATATCTTTGCCGGGGGCGCCATTGCTGTCGAGGCCACAGCGCACGATCCATTCGTTGAAGCCTTTGAGCCATCCCAGGCCACCCCGGTCGTTGAGTTCGATGAAGGCCGGGTTGACGAGGTCGCGCACGGGCGATTCCCAGCCGAGGGAGATACCGCGATACGTGCCTTTCCATATTCCCATGCCGCGCGTGGGAACGATGAATATAGAGAGTGCCCCGTTGTCGAGTTCTATGAGATCAACCCCGTCTTGTACGCCGCCTTTGAGGGCGGCTTTTTGTACGCGCCAGGTATGTTCTGTGCCAAGTGGCAGGGTGGATTCATCGATGGTCCACGATTCTGTCCAGAGTGCGCGTTCGACATCGGTGAGGACAAAGCGATACATGCCTTCCATGGGAATTTCCTTCTGTGTAGGGGCGGTGCCCCCGTGCCCGCCCGTCGTTGGGGCAGGCTCCTTTTGTTGTCTATGATCGTCAGAATATACGGGAAAATGCGCGAGGTGAAAAGCGCAACGTAGAGATGCCGCCGCATGATGATGCCGGGATGGTTGTCAAAATGGGTATAAGGACTTAATTTTATACTGATTTTACGCAACTTCTACAGCATTGGCGATTGTAATGAAAAAACAAACTTTTTTCTTTTGCGGTATTGGTGGCAGTGGCATGAGTGCCATTGCCCAGGTGTTGTTGCATCAGGGTCATGCGGTGCGCGGGTCGGATCGCAGCTATGACCAGGGGCAGAATGCGGATTTGTACGCGCGGTTGCAGGCGCTTGGGGTGGTGTTGTTTCCGCAGGATGGGTCGGGCGTGGATGCAGATGTGGATGTGCTGGTGGTGTCGAGTGCAGTCGAGCCGACGATTTTAGATGTACAGGCGGGGCTGGATCGCGGTATTGCTATTCGCAAGCGGGCAGAGGTGTTGGCGGATTTGTTCCATCGGGGAACGGGGATTGCCGTGGGAGGGACGAGTGGAAAATCGACAGTGACAGGGATGATTGGTCATATTTTGAACAGGACCGGGCGGGATCCCACGGTGATCAATGGGGGTATGATGCGCGATGTGGTGCAGCCACCGCGATTGGGCAATGCATTATGCGGGGATGCCGAGTTGGTGGTGATTGAGGCTGATGAGAGTGATGGTACGATTGCGCTGTACGAGCCGACGGTGTCGGTGTTGACGAATATTTCGCTGGATCACAAGCCGATGGCGGAATTGGAGTCACTTTTTGGGGCATTCTGTGCGCGAGCAAGAGATGCGGTGGTGAATCTTCTGTGCGCGCGGTCGATGGCTTTGACGCAGGGGGTAAAACGGCGGGTGACTTTTGGGGTGGATTGCGAAGGGGCAGATGTGCATGCTGCCGATGTCGAGCTGTTGCCCGATGGCGTGCGGTGTGTTGTCAATGGGCAGGCTTGTCGGTTGCGCGTGCCGGGCCGACACAATGTTGCCAATGCAGTGGCGGCTATTGCCACGTGTGGGGTGCTTGGAGTAAGCGTGCGGGATGGGGCAGAAGCATTGGGTAATTTTCGAGGGATTGGCAGGCGGTTGGAGGTGGTGGGCAAGGCGCAAGGGGTGACGGTGATCGATGATTTTGCACATAATCCAGATAAAATTGCCGCGAGTTTGGCAACGCTGAAGGCGCAGCCAGGGCGCGTGTTGTCGGTTTTTCAACCTCACGGGTTTGGTCCAACGCGGTTTTTGATGGATGGGCTGATTTCGGCATTTATCAATGGGATAGAAGGAGATGATCTGGTGATTATGTCGGAGATTTTTTATGCCGGTGGGACAGCGCAAAAGGATATTTCGTCGGGGGATTTGATCGCTCAGATTGCGCGTGCTGGACGGCGGGCTGAGTATATTGAAAGACGCGAGGATATTGTTGTGCGTTTGGCGGAGGAGGCCCGGAATGGCGACCGGGTTGTGGTGATGGGCGCGCGGGATGATTCGCTGACGGATTTTGCAAGAGATATATTATTACAGATTGAGAGCAGGGTGCGATGAGCTTACCTCCTGAATTGCAACCGGGTGATACGGTGGGGGTGATTGCGCCGTCCGGGTCTTTTGAACGCGAGCGGTTGGCCCCCGGGCTGACGTTTTTGCGCGCGAAGGGGTTTGATGTGCGCGAGGGGACATCGCTTTACGCTCAGGAGCGGTATTTGGCGGGGACGGATCGGGCGCGTGCAGATGATGTGAATGCGATGTTTGCCGATGGGGATGTGAAGGGTATTTTTGTCGCGCGCGGCGGGTATGGAGCAGCCCGCATTTTAGAGTTTTTGGATTGGACATCTATTGCCCAAAATCCAAAGGTGCTGGTGGGGTTGAGCGATACGACGGCGTTGCAGTTGGCGATTTTTGCGCGAACGGAATTGGTGACATTTTCCGGGTTTTTGCTATGTTCGGATGTGACGGTAGAAGGTGTCCAGGAGGAGACGGATAAGGCATTATGGGAAGCGGTGTGTTCGCATCGGTTTGAGGGCGTTGGTTTAACGCCTCTGCGCGGTGGGGAGGTGAATGGTCCATTCATTGGGGGATGTTTGTCACTGGTGGCGTCGCTGGTGGGTACGCGGTTTTTTCCAGTACTCGATGGTGCGGTGCTGGTGCTGGAGGATGTGAATGAGCCGCCGTATCGCGTGGACCGGATGCTAAATCAGTTGGCGATGGCCGGGGTGTTTGATCGGGTCGCAGGTGTGGTGTTTGGGGAATTTGTGGATTGCGAACCCGAGCGCGAGACAGAGGGCCGGATCGAGGATGTGGTCGATGATTTTGTTGCGCGGGTATCCTGCCCGGTTTTTTGTGGTTTGCCCTATGGGCATGGCAAAGTGCGGCGGGTACTGCCGATTGGTCTGGGTGTGAGGATTGCACGAGATGTGTTGGAATTTGATCTATGAAAAAAATACCCCTGATATTGATCATTGCCTTGACGATGTCATGCGCGGTGATAAATAAGCTAAATTTGTTGACGCCCGAGCAAGAGGTGGAGCTTGGCAGGCAAGCCTCGCGAGAGGTGGAGCGGTCCGTGCGATTGTACAGGGATCCGCTGGTGCGCGCTTATATAGATAGTTTGGGTCAGGCTCTGGTGCGGGCGTCGAGACTGTCACAGTTTCGATATTATTTTAAGGTGGTCGATGCACCCGAGGTGAATGCATTTGCTCTGCCAGGGGGATTTATATATGTGAATCTCGGGTTGATTAAAGCAGCTGGGACCGAGTCGGAACTGGCCGGGGTGATTGGGCACGAGATTGGGCATGTGGAGATGCATCACGGGGCTAAGAAAATCTCACAGCAGTATGGTCTTGCTGTTGTGGTCGATGTGATATCCGGGAGCGGGGATCCATCGTTGAAGCGAAAGGTCATCGCCCAATTATTGGGATTTGGCGGAGGATTGGGCGTGTTAAGCTACGGACGAGAAGCAGAGCGCGAATCCGATAAGTTCGCGGTACATTGCATGGTAAATGCGGATGTTGATCCCGAGGGCATAGCGCGTTTTTTTGAGACGCTGTTGAAGTTGCACAAACGGGAACCCAAAGGGGTCGAGGCGTGGTTTTCGACCCATCCCCCAACGCAATCTCGCATTGATTTTGTCCGATCTGAAATTGCCAAACTTCCGAATACCGCAGGCCTTAAAAAGACATCCGCGCGATTCGAGCAAATTCGCGCCCGCATCGGCGGAGGTAAAGGCAGTTAGTAGTCTTTGCGAACTTCACACTTCCTACTTCCTATGGTTCGTTTTCTCAAGTGGTTTTTTCCGATTAGCACGGCGGTTCTGATTGTTTTAGTCGCCAGTGCGTACTGGTATATGACGCCGCAGCGGTTGAAGGCGATTGTGCAACCGCATTTGTCGTCTGCTTTGGGCAGAGAGGTGATGTTCGACCATATAGAGTGGGGGCTATCTGATGGTGTGGTGTTTTCGGGTTTAAGGGTGGAAAAGGGGGATGGCTCTTATCCTTTGTTGGTTGCGGAGCGGGCACAGGTGCCTGTGTCGCCGAGCGCGTGGTTGTTGGGAGATAGGTGGTGGGGCGAATTGGTGATGGAAGATGCGGTTGTTTCGCCCGAGGGGCAGAGGCGCATTGAGTTTGTGTTCCGCCGTTTGGAGATGGATTTGTATCCTCAAAATGGACGTTTATCTATCTCGCGGATAGAGGGACAGGTGTACGAGGGAGTGCTCACGGGTGATCTGGTGTGGGATAATGGCGCGTGGGATGGGTCTGTGTCGCTTGCGAATGCTCAGGCAGAACAGGTGGTGCGTTCGATTGGCTGGGATATACCGCTTTACGGCGCGGTTGATATTAAGACCCAGGTTTCAGGTGCAGGCGTGAGTGGTACCGCACAAATGGTCGAGGGGCGCATTGTGAAGTGGGCTTTTTTGCAGCGATTGTTGCATCCAATGGCACAATGGGGTTTGATAAATGCCGATGAGGTCCCGCTCAAAGATGTGACGGTGGTTTTTCAGGTGCAAGGCGATGAGGTGATTCTCGATGGGACACAGTTCACTGCTTCAGATATAGCTTGTACGTTGAATGGTAAGACTTTGGGTGGGCAGTTGGATTATGTGCTGGATGTGGAAATGCCCATTCAATTCGCCGGGTTTCGCCTGGGCAGAGCCATTCCCATACGAGTAAAAATTACCGGTCCGGCAAACGCACCAGAAGTGACTATGGAGATTAAATAGGTTTAAAGAGCCAGCAACAAGATAATGATTATGCCGAGCACTATCAATCCGCCGAAAAAAACGATGCAGAAACCCCTCACAAATCCGCCTATAAAAT
Source organism: Gemmatimonadota bacterium (assembly GCA_009838845.1). Classification (NCBI taxonomy): domain Bacteria; kingdom Pseudomonadati; phylum Gemmatimonadota; species Gemmatimonadota bacterium. The sequence goes on from VXRD01000003.1 coordinate 75,607, forward strand.
CGTTGTTATTGTTGCTCATGTGAGTCATGTCCATCATGATGAAGAATAAGGTGTCCCGTTTCTTCGTTGAAAGATGTCGAAGTCTTTATTTGACTTTTAAACTTCTTCAGCTTGTTCAGGACAAATTTATGCGACGATTTGAAGTCCTTATTTTGAAATAGTCGTTCAAGCTCAGAAGGGGCGAACTCTGGTATCATTTCCATAACATAGGAAAGTTTCCATAGATATTTAACAAGAAATTTTGCGGTTTCATAATCCAGATCAATGAATTGGGTAGTATTCCTTGTTCTTGGATCATCATAAAATTCTAATCTAAGAGGATTATCAGATGACATAGAATAACGTGGGTGACTCATTTTATTTCTAAAAAAGGATACTTCGGTGAGAACTTCAAGGATTCCCTTCAAGAACTTTGAACTTTGATAAGAGTTTTCTAAGTAGTTATTTTTTTTCAAATACTCTTCTAAGCATTTCAATTTGGACGAAAATAACAGGTCATTGATCCAAGATTGGTCTATTACGCTAGTATCTCCTTTACTATAGGACGTGGCTATACGCTCCATAAAAGTTAGCATTGAAGACTCAATTTTCGTTAAGTAATGCGCAATAGACCCTCTCACAAATGGGAATAGAATTTCTGATAATTCCGCGGTTAGATGTTTTTTAAAGCGATTTATAGCTTCTGACCGTGTCATCTCTGGTGGTAGGTGTTCAATCTTGACAGATCCAGAATCTAACATGTTTAATTTCGAGTAATAATCTAAGATCACCGCAATGAGTGGCGCACTTGGAAATTCCATAAATTCTATACGTTGTGTCTTAAGACATTCCATTTTAATCTTTTCTACCTCATCTTGAAATTCTTTAATAGCCTGTTTAAATTCAGGATCTGATGACGAAGGCCATATTGTAGTGAATTCCATTCCGTTAGAGCTAATTAGCTTTACTTTTTGTTTTTTCATCAGTTACTCCTATTGACGAGCACTTCAGTATTACAGATTTGTACTTTTATGCTGAGTCAGTTTGTATGGCTTGGTCTATCTTGGCAGATAAGTCATCCACATCTTTGAAAGCTTCTGCTACGCGATCAAAAACGGCAAAATCTTCGGTTTTCTGGTGAAAAACAGGTATTCCATCTCGCGTAACGGTTTGCCAGAAGGGGGCTTCATAGTCTTGGTGGTATATCCATTCCTCCGCAGTAAGTACGATAAGCGAAGGCACAACCTCGGTGCCAATCGCGAGCGTATATCCGGGTTCAGCAACGGACTTCTTAGTTTTCCAATCTCCTTCGTAGATGATAACGAGAACATCCAAATCAGATTCCCCATTAGATGATCCACGCGCTTTGGAACCAAAGATAATGAGATCTTTTATGAGATCCGCAAACTGTGCTTCCAGAGTTTTCTGGTAAGCTTCAAGCCAAATGCGTTCTTCGCACGTCAATGTCAAATTTTTTAAAGTCATAAATTCTGAAGATATGTGAAGTTACGCGCGGCTTCCTCTCCCTTCTCAAAAGCAGCACTGTAAAGGTCGAAGTCCACAGTGATCAGTGGCCTTTCCTCTGAAATAACCTCCAAAAGCGCGGCATCGGTCAGCCCAAGCCGAGTGAATGCGCTGTTGTGTGCGGCGGTGGTACTATCGACAATGATCTCCTCACTGTCATCAATTATGGATCGGAGTTTTTCAAGCAACCGGGTGAGATTCATTCTATCGTATTTGAGGAGATTGGACACTTCGGTAAGCGTATTCGGTGTAACAAAAACTCGATTTAGCGTTTGTATGATTCCCAATAGGCGGTCGTAGTCTTCCGGTGTAAATCTGCGCGTCCGGCGATGTCTCTCGATCAGTGTTCGATCTACTTGGCCGACGACAAGTAGCACCAGGAGATTTGCGTCAATAAAGGCTTCTTTAGATCGCATCAGATCAATTCGAGGTGGTTAGAGAGCGATGGGTCATGCCTACGATTTCACCGGTGTGGTCATTGATTTCAACGACTTTGAACGAACGGTTCTTCCAGTCTTGTCCCCCGAGGTTGGCTGCCAGGCTCCGCCGTTCCCAGGGGCGAGAGAAACCTATGGTTATTTTCCAGGCATTTGCTGTTTCGTCGAATACCACCTCTTCAAGTCCCAGGTCCTGAACTTCCTCGTCGGCAAATAGTTCGGTTATGTATTTGTTCGCCGCCCGCACGGCTTCTTTTACATTCATTTATGCCTCCATACAGTCTTATCATTTTTTTTAGATTAAATTTTCAAAAAAGAAACCAATTTAGACTGCTAAGAAAAGCGTTTCCATTACAAAAAATTAAAAAAATGAGAGTTGGACGGGTTCTTGTTATGTGGTGGGTTGTAGGGTAGGTTGTCTGGCAGGTCTCTCAGGGGGATAGCACACGGCTTTGAAGGAGCAGTTGGATTATGTGCGGGATATGCCCATTCAATTTTCTGGATTTCATCTGGGCAGAGCCATTCCCATACGAGTAAAAATTACCGGGATGGCAAACGCGCCAGAGGTGACAGTGGAACTAAAATAGGCTTAAAGAGTCAGCGCAATGACGATGAGTAAGCCGACTATAAGCAACGCACCGAAAAAGACGACACAAAAGCCTTTGATGAATCCGCCTACAAATCCATCTTTGTTGTCGTTCATGTTACTCTTACCCTTCAATATCGCCGCGAACAAAGCCATGAGTAGCCTTCAGCAGAACGGCTGGTAGCCTCTTAAGTTCTTCATTCCGAGGGTCAACCTCGAATCCACCGGATTCTAAAGCGGTAACGCCGAGCAATGGTTCCGCTCCATCTTCTCCGTACACAATGGTTCCACCGACGATTTCTCCCTCGAACTCGATCTCGGCAATGGTTATATCCATGGTCATAGGATTTCCGTCTGCAAGTACGTAATCGCGGCTACCCCTCGGTTCGAGTCCAATCTCTTCAAGGCACACCCTTGGCACGAGTGAGTCGAACGCGCCAGTAGCGACTAAAAATTTGCCGGTCCAGCTACGTTGTCGGTCCGCGGGATTGCGGATCGTTACGTCAACATAAACCGAGGCCATGGTGCTTCTCCAATTAGGATGGTTTTGGATTGCATACCTGTCGATATGAGACCTATCTGGATGTCCGTCTTTGTAGCATACGATAAGAGGCGGCCTGAATCAACTCAGGCCGCCTCTTTTTTGCAATATCGCATCATAAAATTAACGCAATAACTTGCCGTTTGCAGTTAGAATAGGTATGCCTTGACCTTTGAAATCACCGTCATTTGTGATCAGTTTCAATCCTTTTCTTTTACACAAATCGGTTATCATTTGATCATTAAAATCGAAATCACCAGTAGCATAATCATTCAGGAGGTCATCTATTTTTACTTTCTTAAAGTCATTTTCTATCCGTGAACAGTGGCTCAGAACACGCTTAGTATTGTCAGCAATTTCTTGAGCTATGGGTTTGAAATCTTTGCTGTTGCGAAAAGTTTTAAATTCAATATGGGATGCATTGGTGTGCCATTTTAGTCTCGCATAGGCATTGATAAATTCACAAACGACAAGGATGTCAATATAAATACAACTCTTTGCAGCCAGAATACGCCCAAATGCTTTAGAATATATATTCACCCAATAACTGTTGGGGTTTTGAGGAGCATAGAGATAAAACCATATATTGGTATCCAGAAACAATTTATCTTGAGATTTAAAACGATATTTTTCCACTGACACTGTATTAAGTGCCATCGTTTTCTTCCTCCAGCACATCCTGAACGGCCTGGTTAAATTTTTCCGGGTCTCGAAAATATTGCTTGGCTGTCTCAATGACGCGCTTCAATAACTCCAGATCATCTTGTTCTATATCTTTTACCTCTAAAAGAGAACGGATTTGTTCACTGTTAAATGTTCCATATAGCTGCCCAATTGCTGCATTCAAAAATGCAGAGGTCAAAGTCGTAACATTGCGGAATGAGAGTACAACTCTATGGCCAGATTTAAGTCCAGATTCAAGACGCTCATAGACTTTTTGTCCATCCCCGGAAGCTACACACAAGGGATTGCCTACAACTTCAAATAATGAAATTTCAATATTTTTTTGCATGGTAATCCCTCTAAAAAATATCTGCTGCATTTATTTCGGAAGTAAGGCCATAGGACGCTGTATCCGCTGTATTTATTTCTACACTTACCACAGTGCCGGGAAATCGTTCGCTTAGTTGTGCCGTAAAAGTATGTCCATTTCTACGTTGCCAATAGCCAGCATCCGAAACGATCTGAATACAGCCGCGATTTAAGTCAATAAATTCACCGAGTATCTTCAAACCCAATCCACCTGGTACACTGCCACGCTTGGTTGTATTATTACCCTCAGTTGCCCATTCAATCGCTTTTTCTGGCGAAAAGTCAAGTCCTGTATGAGTTTTTATATTTTGGCGCATGCCCACTCCCAGATCTGCCACTGTAAAATCAAGTTTTTTGCGTTTATGAAAAAATTGTCCGCAACTAAAAATCCCCCTCTCAGTGCTGGAGTGCAAAACGGCATTGCTGAATATCTCAAAAATGCTCTCGCGAAATTTTTTCAGCAGCCCCAAAGACATTTTAGGCATCTCGGAACGATATATAAGCTCATATTCAATATAGCCAGAAAAATAGCGGTCGTCTTTGGTATCAAATCGTTTGTAGGTAATGGTGGAGCCCCAATCATCTGGAATTTTATTTCGTCCGTAGTGACTGAGAAAACCGTTTCTCGAAAGAATATTTTGAACTTCATGAGGGATATGTGTCAATCTGACGGTGTTCAGTTTTGCACCTAAGTTATAGAGTATTGCACCAAATGCCGCACACATATCGGCGTCAAACCATGTCGTTCCTCTCATGTCAATTTCAATATTATCACAAAAACAATCCTTGGTTTGTGCATGGAGGTGAACAAGTCTTTCAAAACCTCGCCGATCATGACGAATAGGCGGCAGAGTAACCCTCACGCTTTCACCTCCATATGTACGTTTTTGACAATACTTTTTTTCATTTTACAGTTCGTAATAGCCTTATATACCGCATCTTGCGAATAATTATACTATGCTGATTTTGAGCAAAATAACAGGGGGACATGTCCGTGTCAAGTGTGCTATTACACGTCTAAAAATGTCCGTAGTGAAGTCATAAATTTTTATCTGTCGTATTTATCTCTATGCTTCCTTAATTTTGTTTCTATACCTTATACAGACCTGTATAGCACCTGAAAACATTTCCCAAACGATTACATATTACCTGTTTCAGCACTATTAGGCAAGGTCTGTAAGGCATGTTGCCTTTGTTCCCAATCGGGAAGGTATGCATACATGAAACTTTTAAACAGTCTGCTATGATTTGGTGCAAGAAGATGTACTAATTCATGAACAATGACAAATTCCCTCAACGCTTCTGGCAGATCGAGCAAATCTGTGCTAAGAGTCAATCGCCCATTCGTCGATATAGATGCCCACTTCCTTCGCATGTCACGCAGATGAACCTCCCGCACCTTCACACCAATGCGGTCTGCCCATTGCCATACTACGCCTTTTAAATCTCCTGATTTATCCCATACTTTTTCGGAATTCATATTCGCTGCAACCTCAATAGGGCGTTTGCTGTTTCGATCAGATTTTTGCCTCCAACTATAGGTATTAATATTTGGTAGAGCGTAGTTCTCAACTCACTGTTATGGTGATGATTCCACTGATAATCAGGAAATTGATCAAACAATACACTAACGGCTCGTGCATGTTCTGGAGTAATGTCTTTTTTGAAGTCGTTGAGAACCTTATAAACTGCAAAGGCATTTTCGTCCAGGCCCATTTGGTCGCGTTCGTTTGAAGCCCGTTCATATTCTTCTGATAACTTCTCAAACTCCATTAATACCTGTTGTGTCGTAAGCTGACGATTTTCATAAGCCTCTGAAACTATCTCTGCGCGTTCTCCAATCGAAATCAGAAACGGCTTTGATGGGCTTTCGTCTATTACCACCTCAGTCAGTACCTTTCGCAAATTCAGCACTTTCACCGTATCGGATACATAGCTCTGCGTAATTTTTCTCAATGCGTCTGCGCCCAATTCGTGAACAGAACCGGGCAATTCAAACGTATCGCTCTCTGTATGCTGCTGTAATAAATCCCGCGTCTTGGCGGTCAACTCTTTGTCAACGTAAATGCGGTCTGTATAGGCGTTACGAATCAGTCCATAGAGCGATGCAAGAGCCTGATAATCTTTGATAAATGGGCGTAGAAAAGCATCTGGTGAAAGAATATTATAGAGATTCTGAACTTGCTTGAAGAATTTGAAAAAAGCCTCTCGACGGTCCTTGTCCTCAAAATGCTCAATGGCTCGCTCTTTTGCCTTGTCGTCCCAACCACTGGCAAAAGGCAAATAGCGCGGCGCGTCCTCGCGAATCAGCTTAGAGAAAGCATCTTTGAGTACGTCAAGGTTCTGAATCACACTCTCTACCATATCAGAATCAAAAGCAAGTGCTTTTTCCAGATTCTCAAAGATGCCGACAAAATCTAAGACAAACCCATATGGTTTTACCAACCCGTCTTCGTCCTCATAAGGTCGGTTGACACGGGCAATTGATTGTAGCAGCACATGGTCACGCATCGGTTTGTCGAGGTAAATGCAGTAAAGAATCGGCGCGTCGAAGCCAGTCAACAGCTTTTGAGTCACAATTAGAATTTTCGGCTGAGCATTTTTCTCGGCAAATTTTTTACGGATCTCTTTCTCTTTCTCTGGGGTGTGGTGATACGCTTTCATAAGTTCAGGGTCTTGATGGTACGGTGAATAGACGACCTCCGAATACGCCGACGGTAGATATTTATCGAGTGCCTGCTTGTACAACGCACACGCCTCGCGATCTACAGCAACCAGAAACGCCTTAAATCCCATTGGCTCTACATTGTCCCGGAAATGTCGGGCAACATACTCGGCAATCTTATCCACCCTTTCAGGAGCTTTCATCATTTCTTTCAACTGTACTGCCTTATCCAGAATCGCGTTTAGTTCCTCCAGGTCGCTAATGCCTTCTGCTGCCACAAGGTTTAAAAAATCTCGTTCCAATGTTTCGCGTTCAACGCGCAACTCAGATGGCGCAAGGGCATAATTCAAAGGAACAGTCGTACCATCTTCAATGGATTCTCCTATCGAGTATTTATCCAGATAACCCTGCTCATCGTCCACACCGAAAACCTTAAAGGTTCCTTCGCCTTGAGAAAGCCTGTCAATCGGAGTGCCGGTAAAGCCGATATAGGTCGCATTGGGCAGGGCTGCCATCAGGTAATTTCCCAAATCGCCACCGGTTGTACGGTGTGCTTCGTCAACCAGTATAATTACCTCTTCACGGGTGTTAATATTCGCGGGTATATCGTCAAACTTATGAATCATTGATACGATCAGGCCGCGATAATCGGATGCCAAAATATTTCGCAAGTCTCGCTTGCTCGCTGCGACTTTATGCGTGGTGATCCCGTAACCAGTGATATTTCTAAAAAGCTGGCTTTCCAGTTCATTGCGGTCAATTAGCATTAACACCGTGGGCTTTTCTATTTCCCTTCTACCGTGCAATAGTCGGGAGGCAATGGTTATCATAGTCAGGGTTTTACCGCTGCCCTGCGTGTGCCAGATAAGCCCTCGTCGCTTGTACGGGTCGTGAATTCGCTCTATTACCCTTTCCACCGCACGGGTCTGGTGCTGACGCAACACAACTTTAGTCAGTTCATCATCCTTGCTCTGAAAAATAATAGACTGATGCAACACTTTTAGAAAGCGATCGCGGTCAAAGAAAGTTTTGACTTTCTGCTCGTAGTTCGTGGGTTCGTCGGTTTTCCAGTTGAATAGGTTTTTGCGGCTGGTGTTCCAGGTCACGCTATAAAAAAAGTCCATCAACTGCGTAACGCCAAACAGTTGCGCGGTGGTAAACATCTCCGGTGTTTCTCGGTGATAGCGGCGGATTTGTTCCACACCGATTGCCAATCCATCCTGTTTGTTGGCGGCTTTGGCCTCCACTACTGCCACCGGAATCCCGTTAATCAGAAACACCACATCGGCACGATTGCGGTGGACGATGCCTTTTTGCGACCATTCATCGGTTACATGAAACAGGTTATTGGCAGGAGTATCAAAATCAAGCAGGGTGATGTTACGCTCGCGATTCTCACTTGGGACAAAAATTGAATGTTCACCGCGTAGCCATGAAAGCGCGTCTTGATTTCCCTCAAGCGTCGGTTTGAGCAAACGCAACCGGCGCATAATTTCCATACATCCGGATTGGTCCAATATTCCTTTGTTGAGCTTCATCAGTTGTGCTTCCAGCACGTCAGTAAAGTACAGTCCAGTATCGCCACCACGCATTTGCAGGGCTTGCGTCTGGGATACACAGGTCCATCCAATCTGATCACCGTATCGAAGCATCGGTTCCTGGACAGCCGTATATTCGCTCATTGTATCACTCCACTTTCAAGCAAGGGAACAGCAGACCTTTGGCCAGTCATCAGTTCGTCAATCATGGTGTGGAACAGTTCATCTATGTGTGCTGCTTCTTGTTCAAGGGTAGCGATTTTTTTGTCAAAGACTTGTAGGATTTCGGCGATTTCACGCTGTTCAAAAAAAGATGGTAGGACAATTGGGCAACTGCTTAAAGTAGCCTGGCTAATGTTAGTTATTGCCAATCTTGCCGATTTGGAAACGAGCAATTTTCGAGCGAAAGAAGTACGAAAATAATTAGTTAAAAATTCGGGGTCAATCTCTAATGTTGTTAACCTTGCTCGAATTAAAAAACCACAAAATGTGACTGGTTCTTCATGTTCATTAAACAATGATGCCCAAGCAACCCCTTCTTGCTTTAGAGATGAACGGACAAACAAAATATCCTTAGTCTTTAATAAATCCCTATCCCGTATCTTATAGTCAACCCTATACAGGTTATCAGTATTGAGATAAATTCCATCAGAGTACATATTCAAGACATCTACTGTTAAAATGCCTTGCCCTTTCTGCTCTTTCTTAAAGTTAATTCCATTCTTCAACTCTACTTTATCGCCCAATTTCACTACCTTCCAACTCTCAGGAATCTCTCCAATCTCCGTCTGTCTGCGGGGTTCGCCTTTCGTGCCGTGTGAAAAAAGGTAATCCATCAACGCCGCTTTGCGTTCGCGCTCTAACGCAATTTCGCGTTGCCGGACAAACTTTGCCTCTTGGATTGTCTGTAATACATGGGCAATGGCGTGCTGTTCAGGAAGTGGGGGAAGGGGGATTTCCAAGTTAGCAAGTATTTCTTTGCTTAATCGTTGCCGACCAGTCGTACCTTGCATTCTCCCTGCAAGCATAGCGCGAACATTAGGAAGCAATAAATAATAAAAAAGGTAGAATTTATCGCTAACATCTACAACTGCCTGAATTGGAATTATCTCAGTTGTTGCAATACCAAATGGCGTTGGCAACTCCTTAATGATACACTGTTTCCCATTTTCAAAGGATGGCGTAATTTTAGAAAGAAGAATGTCCCCGGTTTCAAAGTAGGTCCCACTCTTTAGTTCGTCGTTTGTTTTAGGTATAAATTTTTTCGAAAATAGCTTAGCAATAGGAATCAACTCCATCGGAACAAATGGGACTTCATTATATTTTGAATATATTAGATTCCTTGGTTTCTTTGTAAATGTAGCAACTTCCCCCAAACGTACCATCTCCCAGCTTTCAGGTATCCTCCCAATCTCCGTCTGCTTACGAGATTCGTCTTTCTTTTTCATCTCACTCATTGAAATCTCTCCTCATTCAACCCAAGACGAGTCAACACATCTTTTAACTTTTTATCCGCCTTTTCGCGGGCGATACGTGCGTCCGTTAAGTCTGTCAGAATCTCATAGACAGGACGGTGTTCAATTTTGTCTCCCACGTCCACGAATTGGGAAGGACTCAGGTTATAATCGGTCTTTTGGGCATCTTCAAGGGTGATAATGTTGCTCAACTTCTCCCGGGATTCCCACGCCTGATATACCTCTGTAACGGCATCAATCCCTTTATCGGTTAGAACGTTTTTTGGGGTACCCTTCTCGAAATAATTAGAAAGGTTGATCAACAGGATTTGTTCTTTGCGTTCTATCGGCTTGCAACGATTCAGTAGCAAGATGATGCCGGGCGCGCCTGTGTTGTAAAATAGATTTTCGGGTAAAAGTATCACGCCTTCAATTAGGTCTGCTTCCACAAACCTTTTGCGAATCTCGCGCTCCCGATTGTTCTGCTTAGTGCCCGAGCCGCGAGACACTGCGCCAGTATCGAGCACAATTGCGGCGCGTCCGGTTTCTTTTAGGGATGCAAGGATGTGCTGTACCCAGGCCCAATCTGCTGATGAATTCGGTGCCTCTCCATAGGAAAATCGTTTCCAGCGGTCATTTGTGTAAAAATTCTCGTCATACTCCTTCTGATTCCACATCGGATTGGCAAGCACATAGTCAAAGCGTTGAAGTGATGAATCGTCAGCGACAAATCGTGGATTGCGGAAGGTGTCGCCGATACGCACATCCGCACCGATAAAATCGTGCAGTATGGCGTTCATCTTCGCCATGGCGTAAGTCGTGGGAGTTAATTCTTGTCCATAGATTTGGGGTGCTTGGCTCTTTTTATCTGGATACATCTGCTCAAATAGCAGAAGAGGTTTGATTAGTAGTCCACCCGAACCGCATGTCGGATCGTAAATGGTGGTGTAAGATTCAGGGTTAATGAGTTTTGCCATTAACCACCCGACCTCTTTGGGCGTGTAGAACTCTCCCGCGCTCTGTCCTTGTCCTTCGGCAAATTTCCGCAATAGATATTCATAAGCACGCCCGAGGATATCTGGCTCTGTATTTTGAAGCCCAAGCCGATGCTGACTTATCACTTCAATCAGTGCCTCTAGTCGGTCATCGTCAAGGGTCCGCTGTCCGCTCTGTCGCTGGTTGAAGTCCTCGACATCAATTACACCTGCCAACTGTGGATTAAGACGGGCAACCTCACGCATTGCTTCGGTTACAAATTCTCCCAAGTGTTCATCTGCCGGGTGGTTACGGAGTTCTTGCCAACTATACTTTTGAGGGATATAAAAACGCACAATCGGACTGCGTTCAGTTTTTAGGGCATCTTCATGGTCAGCCTCAATGATTGTCCGTGCAGTTGCTTCATCACCAAATATCTCAACCTGTTGAGCAAATTCATCATCGAATACATCGGAGAGCCGTTTGTAGAAAATTAGGGGTAAGATAAAATCTTTGAATTTTGGAGCATCGGTTGTACCACGGATTACACAGGCAGCATCCCATAACCATGTTTCAAGGGTAGATATGTCCAGATATTCCTGATTTGAAGGGGCAGATGGAATCGTCATTTGCTGGGCATCTACTGCAGTATCATTTTTTTTCAAAAGGCACTCTCCTGATAAATAAAAAATTGTTTGATTCATTACACGTTCGGATCGGCAAAGGTGCGTATAGCCATGGCGAGAACACAGTGTGAAGAGACAACAAATGACTTACAAGAGATTTTTAATCTCTTCAGCATCCACATTGCGAAACATTGTATCACAATGTTCTTTCGTTTTCTTTGAAATTTTATTTACTCGTTTGTCCCAATCGGTTGCCAAATTTTTGGGGTCAAAGCTCTCGTACGTAGCAATCCTGAGACGCCACCAAGGATGGCTGTCCTTCACTCCTGTACATTGCTCGTATATATAGTCGCGACACTTTTTATTTGGAACAATGATGTCGCAGTGAAGGAGGTCTTCTTCATCGTAATTCAACCCTATGTATACCTTGCTGTAGCTTTTTGTATTTTGAAGCATCTCATCTTCGAGCCAGCAGGTCGGACTCACTGTCAGCCAGTTGTTTCCAGAATGTGCGTAGTAATCGTTGGAATACAATTCATTGATCTTGGAACTTACCTCTTTTAGAAAAGCCGTCGGCGTCGGGGCATGCTGCATTATCAAATCAATCTCTTTCTGAAATTTTGCATAGACACTTCGGCATATCTGTTTCAAATTATCTTCCATAGGGCATAATTCCTTTATCCAGCGTACCAGGTGATCTAAAAGAAAGTGATTATCGTTATTGACCTGTGACAAGACTTTGGCATTACCAAATATTTTTTTTAACACCTCAAAGGACATCGGGGTAAAGTTGTCGCTTTGTGCAGGATGTCCGTCGGGCGTTAAAAAGCACCTTAATACAATGCCGTGATTACGTTCAACTCTACTCTGTAAGAATTCATTGTACCTATTGGTCTGTTCAAGGCCTTCGCTGGAATACAGTTTCAGTTCAACCAGACAGTAAAGTTTTTCAGGTAGGTCAATTACCACATCTGCTCTGCCGAATTCACCGAGCGAAACTTCTCGACGGACCAAGCAACGCTCAAGCGGAAGTGAATCAATATGTAGCTTACAGTGCTCCGAGTCAGCACATTTCTCTCTCTTTAAAACGACAAGTTCATGAAGGAAATTCCTCAATAGCTTAGGACCTAATCCGTGGGACTCTGATGGATCGAGAAAATACCTGATTGATCTTGCAAGGGTGCGTTCATCCTTGTCTCTGCATATTGCAGAAAAGAGGTGAAAGCCACGGTTCTTTATGTGTTTAGTGATCTTTCGAAAATCATCATCCTCATAGAACAACTCTGCTATTCTTTCTATCTGAGCAATTTTTCCCATTTTTTTCCGGCCCCTTGATGCGCGTGTGTTTAGAAATTAAAATCAGAGCTTGCCAAACTATGCCATCTGGCTATTGTTTTAAGGTGGCGATTCTTTATTCAGGTAATGTAATGAATTTGAGCATTCTTGGAAAACGTGTTTGCGAAGCTGCCGAACCTCCGCGCGGTTTTTAACTTAGCTGGAACCGAAACGCAAATAAATCCGCGTCCTTTAGGGTGAAGCGTAACCGCACCGGCTGACCTGCCAGCAGACGCATATCTCCCCTGCTCTCCCAACGGACTGTACCGTCGATGGCATCACCGAATATCTCAGGGCACTCGTCCAGTGTGAAGCCCGGCTGCGGATGCCCTTCCGTATCCTGGATTTCAACGCGCACAAATCCCACCGCTGATGTCGAAAAGTTCAATCTCAGACTGTCGCCTGTGAAAATTAACGGACGGGTGACGAACTCGCCGCCAGTGTAGCCTGCCCGGACCGACACGAACCCGTCGGTCCGGAGCGAGAATCGGCGAATATGGACAGTTGGTAGGCGCCAGTTTTCCATACCGTACAGCGAGAGTTCATCGGGCGATGTTTGCAGAATGCCCCGCTCCATGAACATCCCGCGCTCATGCCAGTTGCCCTCATCGAGCCCGGGACGGACAAAAGCCTCCATGAAGCGGTCAAAGTGGCGTCCATCGCGGCTGGACATAAACACGATGTCATTTACGCCTGAACCGTATTTCCAGCCCGGAATTGGCTCGCGTTCTGGCACGAAGCGTGACGGAAACATCAGATACACTCCCGGCGCCCGTTCATAAGGTACGCAGGCATTGGTATAGAGATGTTCAAAGGGCGTCTCGCCGGTGTCGATGAGTTCAAGCGGTGTCCAATGGCGAAAGTCTTTGGAGGTCGTGCGGCGAATCCAGCGCACCCCGTTTATGAAGTTGCCCTTACCCGCCACGCCGCGCGTGTACGCGACATATTCCTCCCGTTCCACGTCCCAAAAGGCGATATTGTGTGAATCAAAGGGTTGATCGGTCAGGATTGGCGCATCCTGCATTAGTCGCCAGCGGAGACCGTCAGGCGAGACCAACGCGAGTACATCGCCAGTGCGTACAATGGCTTTGTACCGTTCTTCGTCCAACGCGTCGGGGTTACCGTCGAGAAACGGCGACATGTTATTACCCGGTCCCGTCCAGACGAGGTTATTCTCTTTCGAATCTTGAAACGCAATCAGTCCGAGTCGTGGCTTCTCCCAGTGAATGCCGTCGGTGCTTTCAGCGTAGGCGATGAGCGGTTGACGCGTATCATGAATCGGCATCTCCTGGTCGCAGCGATACCACGCGCGGAACCGGTCGCCCTCGCGGAATGTTACCATATAGGAAACACCGCCCCGTTCCCACGGGTGTTCAGGGGAAATTACAACCTCACGACGCACAGGTTCATGCAAGCGCTGCGTGACACCCCGCGTTTCGGCAATCCAGAAATTGTCCACGAATAATTGGCGGTCTGTGCCGATGTGGATAGGTGAACTGTTGTTATCTTGTCGTTCCATTTTGGACTCTTTCGTCAACAAAAAATTAAAAAAGTGAGAGCTGAACGGGGTCTTGTTCTGTGTCGGGTTGTGGGGTGGATTGTCTGGCAGGTCTGTCATCGGGGTAGCACACGGCTTTGAAGGGGCAGGTGGTACACAGGTGGGTATTTGTCGTCATTGGGAAGGTGTCTTGTGAAGCGGTATTTTGTTCGGGGTCGTCGAGGAGGGCGCGCATTTTCTGGACGCTTTCGGTGACGAATATACGGGTCTGGTCGAGGTCATCGGGAGAGAGGTGTAGGGTGCGCTCGGTGTTGGTTTGCAGGTAGATGTCCTGGAGTTGCAGGTCGGATAATGCGACGCCCCACTGCGAGGTGGCATAGAGGGCGTACACAGCGAGTTGGTGGCGGTCGGCCTGGCGTTCGCGCCCGGTTTTCCAGTCGAAGATATAGACCGATTTGTCGCGGCGAATCGCCACGTCGAGCACGACCCAGATTTTGGTATTGGCAAGGGTAAAATCTGTGAGGTCTTCAATGGTGAGATAGTCTTCGGGGCGGGCAGATTGCAGGGTGGCGTAGGCTTTGGAGGCGAAAAAAGCGTTGAGACTCGTCGAGATGTGATTGGCCGACTTGTTCTGATCGGTTTCTGTAAAGGGTTCGTTGTAATAGTGTTCAAACAAATTGGTGTATCGAGAGGCTGAATAGCGCCAGAGATGTTCCGCGGATTCTTGCAGGTGTTGGCGGAATAAATTTTGCGCGTAGGTCTCGACGGCAAAGGGGAGAATATCGCGTCCCAGTTTCAGTGCGTTGAGCGCGTTGCTGATGGCGTCGTGAACCACGGTACCGACGAGTTGCGGTACTGTGGTTATTTTTTTCAGGCGATAGAGCAACTGGGTCTGCGCGTCTGCGTCTTTGTCCCAGCCTCCCCAGCTTCCGTAGTAGTTGAAATAGTATTGTCGTTTGCACGAATCAAACATGCGATGGCGCGAAGGCGACCAGGAAAATTCGTTTTGGAAATTGGACATGAAAAAGCAACCACAGATGAACACAGATAAACACGGATGAAAGGGGGCGGACAGAAGGTACCTTTGCCGCTAATTATGCAGATTCAATACAATGAGTTTAAGACATCGAAATACGTCGGAAATGTTTTGTTGACGCAGTCGGGGTCGTTAATGACAATGCCGGGGATTTTTAGTCCGATCAGCGATAGACTCATCGCCATGCGGTGATCGTCGTACGTGTCGAGTGCCGCGGGTTGGATGTGGTCTGCGGGATAGACCGTGAGGCCGTCGGCGCGGGTGTCAACGCGCACGCCGAGCTTGTTCAGTTCGGTTTTGAGTGCGGCGATGCGGTCGGTTTCGTGGATGCGGAGGACGGCTACGTTGTGTACGCTGATTGGAGCAGAGGCAAACGGGGCCAGGGCGCACAGGGTTGGCACGATGTCGGGCGTGGCGTTCATGTCGATGTCGAGGCCCGACAGACGCCCTGTTCCGCGCACTTCAATGCCTTCAGAGTCTTTGCGCACATCACAGCCCATTTTGGACAGAATATCGACAAAGCCGATGTCGCCCTGAATGGATTGCGCTGTTAAATTGGGTACGCGCACGCGACCGAGGGTGAGTGCGGCTGCGGCAAAAAAATAGGAGGCGTTGGATGCATCGGGTTCGATCAGGTAGGTGCGGGAATGATAGCGCTGACCTGCGCGCACTGTGAAAAAGCGGTAATTATTATTGGTGACTTCAATGCCGAAGTCGCGCATGACGGCAATGGTGAGGTCGATATACGGTTTGGATACGAGGTCGCCTTTGACGTGGATTTCGACATCACTTTGGGCGTAGGAAGCCACCTGGAGCAGAGCCGTGAAATACTGGCTGCTTTTGCTGCCGTTCATGGTGGTGCGGCCGCCTTTGAGGCCAGAGGCGACGATGAGCGCGGGGGGGCATAGCCCGTCCTTGCCTTCACAACGCGCGGTTACACCGAGGGGGGTGAGGCCGTCGAGAAGATCCTGGATGGGGCGCTCGCGCATCCGTTCGACGCCATCTATGGTATAGGTTCCA
The DNA here is from genome assembly GCA_009838845.1 of Gemmatimonadota bacterium. Classification (NCBI taxonomy): domain Bacteria; kingdom Pseudomonadati; phylum Gemmatimonadota; species Gemmatimonadota bacterium. Next base: position 91,853 of record VXRD01000003.1, read on the forward strand.
GCACCCAGGCCGAGATATGCCGCGAGAAAGCGCGCCGAGGTGCCCGAGTTGCCAATGTGAAGTTCTGCCTGATCAGCGGGGATGCGCCCGCCTGTGCCATAGACGCGAAATGCAGCCTCTGTTTCGTTTTCTTCCACGCGAATGCCCAGATCGCGCAGGGCATTTACCATATACTGCGTATCATCGCTCATGAGTGCGTTGTTGAGGTGGCTGATGCCATCGGCAAGTGCGGCAATCAGCAGAACGCGGTTGGTGATGCTTTTAGAACCCGGAATCGCGACATTTGCATCGACTGGGGCTGTCATGGGTTGAATTTCAAGAGTTTTCATAGGTCTAAAAATAAATGAAAAATTAAAAATGCACAATGCACAATAGTTTTTCTGTGGGCGTTTTTTCGATGTCCTGTTTTAATGGCGTTACACCCTGCCATTCTGTCGCTTGATTTTTTCCGGTACCGGTTTTAGATTAGAGAGCAGATTGTAATATTCTCTCCTGATTCTTTTCCCTCTCTCCGATTTCTTTGTTTGTCCGAGATGCCCTCCCCCAACATCTCCATTTACGGGAGCGTGTTGATGAAATCCTCTGACTTTGTCCATTTGCACAGCCACACCATGTACAGCCTGCTCGATGGTGCGTCGAGAATAGAAGATATTGCCCAGGTAGCCGCCGAATGGGGCATGCCTGCGGTTGCGATGACCGATCACGGCAATCTTTTTGGTGCCATTGATTTTTATCGCGCAATGAAAGATGTGGGCGTCAATCCGATTATCGGGTGCGAAGTGTATTGCGCGCTCGGAAGTCGATTTGACAAAAAATCTATGCCGGGTCTTCAGGGCAGTTCAAATCATCTTGTTTTACTGGTCAAAAATTATACGGGCTATAAAAATCTGATCAAGCTGGTGTCCGCGGGATATCTCGAGGGCTATTATTATAATCCGCGCATAGACAAAGACTTGCTGCGCCAGCATTCGGAAGGGCTGATTTGCCTGTCGGCGTGCGTCGGGGGCGAGATACCCTATTTGATCGAACGCGAGGGATATAAGACGGCGCAAAAGGCCGTGGAGACGTATCTCGATATTTTCGGCGATGATTATTATCTGGAGATTCAGCGACACGGCATTGACAAAGAAAAAAAGATCAATCCCGGATTGGTCAAGCTGCACGAGGAGATGGGCGTGCCCTTGGTGGCGACCAATGATTCGCATTTTACGCGCGCTGAAGACCACGAAGCGCATGCGGCTCTGGTCGCTATTCAGACGGGTAAGACATTGGACGATCCCAAGCGCATGTGTTATCCCGAAGGCGTGTATTTTAAGTCGGCAGAGGAGATGTACGAGCTGTTTAAGGATATGCCACACGTTCTGGAACCCACGCTTGAGATTGCCGAAAAATGCAATCTGGAGATTTCATTTGATGAGTCTCACGCGCCCGATTTCCCTTTGCCAGAGAAGTATGATTCGGCCAGTGATTATCTGAAAGATCTGGCGCACAAGGGCATGGAAACGCGTTGTAAGCAGGTGACCGCTGAGCATGAGGAGCGCCTGAAGTTTGAGTTGGGTGTGATCGATCAGACGGGATATCCGGGCTATTTTTTGATTTTGCACGATCTGGTGCAATTTTCCAATGCCTCTGGCATCCGCGCAGGCGCGCGTGGGTCTGCGGTGAGCAGTCTGGTGGCTTATGCACTGGGTATTACGGCTGTGGATCCCATCGAATACGGGCTGGTGTTTGAGCGGTTTTTGAATCCCGAGCGGATTTCGCCGCCCGATATTGATTACGATATTGCCGACCGCGACCGCGAGCAGATCATTGATTACGTGGTGGAAAAATACGGGCGCGACAATGTGTGTCAGGTGATTACGTTTGGCACCATGGGTGCAAAGGGCGTGATTCGCGATGTGGGGCGGGTGTTGGACCAGCCATTTGCCGAAGTCGATAGAATTTCAAAACTGGTGCCCGGAGAATTGAAGGTGACGCTCAATAAAGCACTCGATCAGGTGTCCGAGTTGCGTCAGATTGCGGAAGATGGGGGCACGGGGCAAAAGATGATCGGTATTGGAAAGCAACTCGAAGGTCTGGCGCGCCATGCGTCGATTCACGCGGCTGCGGTGGTGATTACGCCCGAGCCTGTGACCGAGTTTATGCCCGTTTACAAAGCGCCCAAAGGCGGCGAGGTGATGACGCAGTACAATATGCACCATGTGGAAGACCTGGGCTTTTTGAAGATGGATTTTTTGGGGCTTCGCAATCTGACGGTGATTGACGATGCCGTGAAGATGGTGAAGGAAAATTACGGCGTGGATGTGGATGTGGATAACTTGCCTCTGGACGATGAGAAGACCTATCGCCTGTTTGGCCGGGGGGATACGACCGGGGTGTTTCAGTTTGAAAGCGCGGGGATGAGGGGCTATTTGCAACAACTGAAGCCGGATACGATTGACGATATTATTGCGATGAACGCGCTTTATCGCCCGGGACCGATGCAGTACATTCCCAATTACGTTGACCGCAAGCACGGGCGGGAAGAAGTGACGTATGACGATGAGAAGATGCGCCCGGCTCTGGAAGAGACGTACGGCATTATTACCTACCAGGAACAGGTGCAGCGCCTGTGCCGCGACCTGGCCGGATTTACACTTGCCAAAGCCGATGGCATCCGCAAAGCCATGGGGAAGAAGTTGGCCGATGTAATGGAAAAGTATCGGCTCGAATTTTTAGAAGGTGCCATGACCAATGACGTTGAGAAAACGGTTGCACAACAAATATGGCGAGATATTGAGGTTTTCTCGGGCTATGGGTTCAATAAGGCGCATAGTGCGGGCTATTCGATGGTGGCTTACCAGTGCGCGTATCTCAAGGCGCATTATCCGGCTGAATTTATGGCGGCGAACCTCAACAGTGAAATTGGCAATATCGAGCGTCTGGTCGTTTTGATTGAAGAATGCCGGCGGATGGATCTGGATGTATTGCCCCCGGATGTGAATGAAGGGCAGGTCGATTTTGTGGCGACCAAAAATGAGATTCGAATGGGTATGGCTGCCATTCGCAATGTGGGGCGCAGTGCGGTTCAAGCGATTGTTGCAGCGCGTGAAGCAGATGGCCCTTTTGAGTCGCTATTTGATTTTTGTGACCGCGTGGATTCTCAGGCTGTGAACAGGCGGTGTATCGAAAGTCTGATTAAAGCCGGTGCTTATGATTGCGTGCCGGGGCATCGCGCGCAGTTGCTCGAAGCCTTAGACCGCGCACTGGAGATGGCGCAATCTGTACAGATGGATCGCGCGCGCGGGCAAATCTCCATGTTTGAAATGGTCGAGATGCAAACGCAGGTGGTGAACGACCAATCGCTGCCCGAGGTTGAGGAATGGACTGAGCGCGAACGCCTCGCTTATGAAAAAGATATGCTGGGCTTTTATCTTTCGGGGCATCCGCTGGAACGCTACAGAACCGATTTGGCGGAAATGGGTATGAGATCGGTAAGTGATCTGACGGGATTGCCCGATGGTGCTGAGGTCCAGATTGGAGGCGTGTTGACCGAGGTAAAACCGCATACGACACGCGATGGCCGGCCCATGGCTTTTGGTGTGCTGGAAGATTTGAGCGGCACGGTTGATCTCGTGGTGTTTTCCGATAATTTTGAAAAATTGCGCGAGCAACTGCTGGTCGATGAAATGGTGGTTTTACAAGGTCGATTTTCCGCACGCAATGGGCGGTCTTCGGTGCAGGTTGAAAATGCGATGCCTATCGAGCAAGCGCGCGAGCAACTGGCCGATACCGTCAATGTGATGTTGCCGGGTGATTTGATTCGAATGGAGCCACTCAAATCACTGCATACCCTGTGTCTGAGACATCCGGGCAATTGTCAGTTGCGATTACATCTGGAATTGGAGCGCGACCATTCAACCGTCGTCCTGTCTCGCCAGGTTCAGGTGTTGCCTTCCGATGCCCTGTTGCGAGAAATTGTCGAACTCACGGACGGCAGGGCTAATGCCTGGGTATCAACTGAGGTGGGACGAGCCCGACGTGCGGCGAGACGCCAATCCGATGAAATGGTCTTCGAGGGGGGGCTTGTAACGGCGTGATGAGAGACGAGAAAAATGAATAAAAATAAAAGGCGAGAGGCCGGATGACCTCTCGCCTTTTGCGTTTTACATCTTTAATAATCCTCATACCTGTTGGCATAAATGTTGAGCAACAGACCAATGAGGATCATGTTTGTGATGAGGGTGGAACCTCCGTAGCTCAGGAAAGGCAAAGGTAGGCCCGTGACGGGCATGATGCCGACGGTCATGCCGATGTTGACAAAAATGTGGAAGAAGAGAATGGTCGCCAGACCGATAGCGGTCAAGCTGGAGAAGCGGTTTTTGGTCTGTACGGCAATGGACAAGGCGCGCCATAAGATGAACACAAATAATGCCAGAACAAAAAAGGCACCGAGAAATCCAAATTCTTCGCATATAACGGAAAAAATAAAATCGGTGTGTTGTTCGGGTAAAAAGGCGAGTTTGGTTTGTGTGCCTTCTAAAAAGCCCTTGCCCTTGAGACCACCAGACCCAATGGCGATTTTGGACTGAATGACCTGATAACCCGCGCCGAGTTTGTCTATATTGGGGTCGAGAAAGGTGAGGATACGGCGTTTTTGGTAGTCGTGGAGTTTGTTTTCCCATACATAAGGTGCGGCGATAGCAACCGCGAGATTGACCAATAGCAAGATGCCTGCGGTGGACAAACGGGTGCGTTCATGGAAAAGGATCCCAATGAGCAGGATTACCACCGCAACCAGCATCCATGGGTGAAAAGCACATATCAGGGTGAGGGCAGGAGAAATCAAAAAAAATAGATGAAGGGGTTTGGCACCGGCCCAAAAGAACATGGGCAGGATGAGAATGCTAAAAACCAGAGCGGTGCCCAGATCGGGTTGCTTAAAAACGAGTAAGATGGGTACGAGAACGAACAACAGAGGAGGGATAAAGGCACGTACGCGGGTCAGGTCGCGGTTGCGATAGGTCAAAAAGCGCGCGAGTACCAGGACGGTCGTTATCTTGGCTAATTCAGAAGGCTGTATGTGAATGGGACCAACGTTGAGCCAACGCCGGTCCCCCAATTCGAGCACGAGTATCAAAAGTGTAACTGTCAGGCCATAAAGGACATAGGCAAAGGCGTAAAAAAGTTTAAGGGGAATGGCCATGGTGATGATCATGGCAATAAACCCGAGTAAGGCCCAGAGGATTTGCTTTTCATAAATATTGCCGGCCAGGCCCAAATCCCAATTGTAGCTGGCACTGTATATGGTGGTAATGCCCACACCAATGCCCAGGCATATTGCTGAGAGGAGACCGATGTCGAGGTCGCGTCGAACAAATAGAGAAAGACTCACAACTACCTCGAAAAAAGAGAGGTTACTGGTTATTGACCACAATCATTTCGTCGGTGGGTTTTGGCACCGTGTGTTCGAAATAGGCTTCGAGCGTTTTTTGTGCAATAGGCCCGGCAATTCTACCCCCCGAACCGCCGTTTTCAACAATTACAGCAATGGCAATGCGCGGGTTTTCTGCCGGTGCATAAGCGACAAACCAGGCGTGGTCTTCACCATGGGGATTTTGTGCGGTGCCCGTTTTTCCCGCAACGACAATATTGGGTAAACGGGCAGAAAACCCGGTGCCGCCAGGGCTGTTGACCACGTCTTCCATCATGCTTTGCACTGTTTTAATTACCTCTTTCGAGAGGGGTAGAGATGTGGTTCCTCCCTGTGCGCCTTTGATCACATGCGGAGTAGGTAACTGACCGGTTGCCAGCGCGCTCGTATAGCGCACCACCTGAAGGGGTGTTGCCAGAAGTTCCCCTTGCCCAATGGTCAGGTTGAGCATATAGCCACCAGCCCAGAAGCCGTGCCTTTGCTTGTAATAGGCGCGGTTGGGCAGCAGACCGCGTGCTTCACCATCGCCTTCCGAAGCGATGTCGATATTTGTCAATTCGCCAAATCCGAACATAGCGGCATACCGATGCCAGTTGTCAATGCCCACTTTGAGGCCGAGTTGGTAAAAGAATACATCACACGATTTTACGAGTGCTTGTCGCATGTTGATAGGCCCACAACCTTTTTTGTTGTGACATCTAAACCGGCGATCGCCCAAAACCATGCCTCCTGTGCATGGTCTCAAGCGATATTCATCGGCTTTGATTATGCCCAGGTCCAAAGCGGCTATTGATGTGATCATTTTAAAGACCGAAGCGGGTGGATATTCGCCTTTAAGGCTGCGGTTGAGCAAGGGTTTTGATGGGTCTGTTTGTAAGTGCTGCCAGGCTTTGGGGGCCCGGATAGATTGTGGATGAAAACCAGGTTTGCTGACCATGGCAATGATTTCGCCAGATTGTGGGTGCATGGCAATCAGGCTGCCGCGCATGCTATCTGCAAAGGCGTGCTCAGCGGCATGCTGCACGCGCCAGTCGAGCGTGAGCCACAAATCTTCACCGGAAATGGGAGGATCTGTTTTTTCGGGGAAACTGCCCACTTCGCGTCCTTTTGCATTCACTTCGATGTATTTGACGCCTTTATGGCCTCGCATTCGGTCTTCAAATATGCGCTCAATACCTCGTTTTCCAATCTGGTCGTCGTAGCCATATCCCCGCGTTTTCATGTGGGTATATTGAGATGCGTTGATAAGCCCGACATAGCCCAAAATATGGGGTGCTAAGACCAGGGGGTTACTGGTGTTGTGCTGGGCGTGCGAAAACCCGGTGGAAAGCACCGCGGGTGTGTCAAAGATGGGATAGCCCCTGCGGGGTTCGATTTGGATTTCTACACCTGGAAAGTCATAGCGGTTTTCTTCGATGATGGAAATGGTTTCAAAATCCACATCGAGTTTGAGTTTGACCGGGTCGTAAAAATGCCGATTATGCGATTGCAATTTTTCTGTTATTGTTTTGCAGGGCAGATCTACAATTTGCCCAAGGCGTTCGAGAAGCCCATTACATTTATCTTCTTCAATATTTGCCAAAAAGCGAGGGGGAATGACTGAGATGTTATAAGCTGGTCTGTTATCGACCAAAATGATACCATTGCGGTCGCGGATCAGGCCGCGATTGGCCTGGATGATGACGGGCTGCATGGTATTCTTTTCAGATTGGATGCGATACTGTTCCCATTCGGCAATCTGCAATATATAGAGGCGAATGCCCAATATGCCAAAGAGAAACGCGATTACACCGAAAAGAATGCGTGCGCGATGTGCTCGAATGCCGTTATGTGTGAAGTCATTCTGCATGGGATTCAATATTGAGAAGTGAGAAATGAGTGAGGACAGACGACAATGCCATACCCAATACAGCTGTGTAAAGGCCTGTACCCAATCCGATGCTCAAAATTTTGAACGGTTGCAAAGCAACGAGAAAAAAAATTATATCGTGTAAGAGTGTTGCCAAAAATAAAATGGCGGCCTGTGCCCGCAGGGCTTCTGCGGCAACGCTCACACGGCTATAACCTGCAAAAAAACCAATCAGGCTGTTGCCGAGAGCATTGACACCCAAACGCGTGCCGGGGTCGTATATGTCGATGAGCAATCCCGATATAAAACCCAGTACCGTCGCTTCAATTTGCCCTCGGGTAAAGGCAATAAAAACCAGTATGATGATGACGATGTCCGGCGCAATGCCGTAAATGGCGAGGCTATCGATCCAGGATGCCTGGATAAGCAGTGCCAAAAGAATGAGCAAAATATTGCGGGTGATAATCATTGGTAAAACAGTCAGCTTTCACCCATTGGAGCGGATTAAAAACGGATAGCTGGCAGTTTTTAATCCGCAATTTCTCTAACGCGAATGCGCGTGCCGGGCCGCAAGCGCGATGGACTTCGAATGTCATTCCAGGATTGCAAAGCTGCCACACTGGTATCAAAGGCGCGCGCTATGCCCCACAAGGTATCGCCCGTGCGTACTGTATAAAAGATAGTAGATTCCGATGTTCCATCTTTGGGCACCCATAATGTGAGACGATCTCCCGGATGAATGGGATGATTGGTATTCAGATTATTCCACGCGCGCAGGTGCGAGACCGTGATGCCTTTTCGTCTGGCAATGCCCCATAGAGTATCACCTGTGCGCACCGTGACATTGATCTGGCGATAGTGTTTGGGGTCGGGCTTGTGGCTGATATTTTTTGTTTGTAGTACCGGGCGTGTCTGTGTTGTAGCAGACACGCGTTTGGCGTGGGGATACATTGGAATGCTGAGTTTCTGACCGATTTGCAGGCGGCGAGGGTTGGTGATGCCATTGGCTGCCTGCAGGTCGGCTGACGACACCCCCACACGGGATGCGATGCCCGATATGGTGTCGCCGCGTTTGACCACATAGTCAATGAGTTGGATCTTTTTGTGTTCTGGTATTTGCGCGTAATTGGCTCTAAATTTCGCGCCTGTGCCTTTTGGAACGCGCAAAGTATAGGCGTTTCGCCGCATGGCAGGCGGTGTATATGGACGACGCAGTTCGGGGTTGAGGTGCCTCAGCCAGGTATAGGTAGTGCCCGCACATTCCGCTGCCAAACGCAGGTTTACTGGTTCTGTTAAAACGACTTTGTCATAAGACATGGGAGGTTGATAGACAACATCTTTAAAGCCAAAAAAAGTGGGGTCTTTGGCGATGATGACCATAGCCATAAATTTGGGTACATGATTGCGGGTTTCTCTGGGTAATGCGTCGATTTCCCAAAAGTCGCGGGTTCTGGATCTTGCAATGGCGCGATCCATCCGACCCTGTCCACAGTTGTAGGCCGCGACAACGAGGCGCCAATCTCCAAAGTAGGTGTATAGATGATTGAGATGTCGCGCAGCAGCGTGTGTAGATTTTTCGGGGTTCATGCGATCGTCGATATAGGTGTTGCGCCGCAGGCCATAGAGCAAGCCAGTGCGGTACATAAATTGCCACATGCCCAGGGCGTATGCACGCGAGAGTGCACGGGGATTAAATCCGCTTTCGATCATGGCTTTGTACGCGAGGTCCAAAGGCAGGCCCTGTTCGCGGAAAACAGTTTGGATCATGGGCAGATAGGCGGTGGAGCGAGACAGACTGCGTTCAAAGAAGTCGCGCTTTTCCGTAAGGAAATATTGGATGTAAGCCATGACTTCGGGGGTCAGGTCAATAGGTACATCGGCTTGCCCTGCCAGCACTCTTATTTTTAGTTCTCGATAGTGCGGATGATGCAACAAGTCGGCAACTACAGATTCGGGAAGGGTATTGAGCAGGGTTGCCAGTGGCGCATGCGGTGGTATGGGCGCACGGGACGAAATCGCGTAATAGCGTTCGAGTGTAAAACGCATTGTCGCGGTCCATTTGGCGGCTGTATTCGGTTCAGAAACAAAACGATGGCGCAACATGTGCGCTGCCGTATCGAGCAAAGCTCTTACGCGAAGAGAGTGGGTTTCGACTGCGGCATTTTGAAGCAGTTCATAGAGACGATCGCCCTTGGGTTCAATATCTTCTATATTTTCTATAGCTATAGAAGGCTTTATTGGTATAATTGGTTCTACAACTTCTGCTGGTTCTGTAACTTCTGGTAAAGTTACGGGGGCAGGTGCGGGTGTGAGGGGAGTGCGTGCGGTAGTAGCGCAACCCGCCAAAACTATAACCGCAATGAGACAAAGGTTATACCGCATGGCAGCCTTCGCGTTATTGAGAAGATTTTGTCTGTACAATAAATGCTGTTTCATAGCCTTTTTTTGTTACCTCCTCGAGTAATATTTTTGCATCGTTGCGCGTCTGAAAATTGCCGACGCGCACCTTAAAATAAGGGGGTTCAAAATCGATAAAAACATCGTCGCGCGCCAGTTGAACACGCGCTTGCATTTGTGCATTTTCCGCTGAGCCTCGCGTCGATGACGAAAAAATTTGAACTCGAAATCCCGATGTGGCACCGCTTTCAGGTAGCACATTGGCAATTTGTGTGCGAACCACATAAGCATCGGGAAAGCCCAGTGCTCTGATGGCGTCGCGTAGTGTTTTGGCCGATTCGGGCGTGCGGCTGTTGCCCGCTTGAATTTTGTAGAGTTGGATGTCTTCGTCGAGATGCATATATGTCAGGACCTGAGCCTCACGCTGAATTTGTTCGCGCAAAGCTTCTGCCCGGTTGTGATCGCGAAGGGCTGCAACTTGAACGCGGAAGCCCTCAATTTGTGATACTTCCGCAGGGGATATTGCTTCGGCGCGTACAGGTGTTTGCAACACCGGGTCGTCGTCCATGAGCGTCTGCGGGTCAAATTCTTCTCGCGCCGCCAACGAATCGGCTGCCGATGAATCAGCCATCGGTGAATCAGCCGGGGGGACGATTTGGGTCTGCGGTGCGACACAGCCGATCAGGAACACGACAAATAAGACAAATAACAAGATTTTTTTTCTCATCATTTTGTCTCCACGAGCAGTGGTCAGGTTCATTTTTTATCTTCACCCGTGCCATCTACCTCTGTTCATTGCCCAGACGCGATTTCACCTCACACTTTAAGAATACATGCAAAATTTGTCAACGACTTATAT